>JAPUEV010000239.1 GCA_027492415.1 Ignavibacteria bacterium | reverse complement strand
CCGCAGCCGCCCGGTAACTGATGAAGTACTGAAAACAATTTTAAATCTTTCAACAGATATTATCACCATCCTTTCAACAGACGGAACCATACTTTATGAAAGCAATTCAATAGAAAAGATACTGGGATTCAAAAAGGACGAGCTTGTTGGCAAAAATGCATTTGAATATGTGCATAAGGATGACAGAATTAAAGTAATTGAAGAATTTACCAATGGAATAAATAACCCGGGAAATTCTATAATCACAATGTTCCGGTTTTTAAAAGCAGACGGAAGCTATGCTTATCTTGAGTCAACAGGGACAAATTTTAATAGAGCGCTTAAAAATAACCTTGTTGTAATATCACGTGATGTAACAACCAGGGTTGAGTATGAAAAGAAGATCCACAGGCTAACTGCAGCAATAGAACAGTCTTCAAATACAATAGTAATAACAGATATTGAAGGAAAAATTGAATATGTGAACAATGAATTCGCTGATCTGACAGGTTACGAAAAATCAGAAGCATTAGGGGAAAAGCCTAACCTTTTAAGCTCTGGCGAAACGCCTTCATATATATACAAAGATCTGTGGACAACCATCCTCACAGGAAAAGTATGGGAAGGTGAATTACGAAATAAAAAGAAATCAGGAGAGCTATACTGGGAAAGAATAAAGATCACACCTGTAGTGGATGATAATGATGTAATTTCAAACTTTATTGCCATAAAAGATAATATTACAAAAGAGAAGATGATAAATGAAAAGCTGGCTCAAAGCCTGCTTGAAAAAGAAATTATGCTTAAAGAAATTCATCACAGGGTGAAAAATAACCTGCAGATAGTTATCAGCCTTCTTAATCTGCAGTCTACTTCTGTTAATGATATTAAGCTTAAGAACCAGCTTATTATTAGCCAGGGCAGGGTCAGATCAATGGCGCTAATTCACCAGCTGCTGTACAGGTCAAATGATCTTTCTAACATTAACATGGAAGAATACCTGTTGAGCTTATCCAGCCAGCTTCTTGCAACATTCAGTGACCAGAAGGATTCAGTTAATATAAAAGTTGTTGCAAATGATATCAACTTTACTATTGAAACTGCAGTGCCGTTTGGACTGCTGGTAAATGAGCTCATCACTAATTCTTTAAAGCATGCATACCCTGACGGTAAAAAAGGCAATATCAAAATGTCACTTGTGAAGCATGATAATGATATTTTTGAGTTTAACTATCACGATGACGGAGTTGGAATACCATTAACAGTAGTTAACGGTCATGTTGTAAGCTTCGGGATGTATTTAATAGAAATGCTTGTAAGCCAGCTTGAAGGTAAAATAGAATTAATCCCTTCAAACGGCACAAATTATATAATCAATTTCCGGGGAAGTAATTATCAAACAAGGTTACATTGAACCTTTTAATTGTCCCCAACATTTAAAAAATGCAGTAATGATTAGTTTAACCCTTATGAATGTATGTTTGAGCTTTACCAACCCGGAAATTTTAATTTAAACACTTATGAAAGAAATTACATTTTTAGAAGAGCTTGAAATGAGGCTGAATCTGCTGGATGAAGAAATTAATTCAGTGAATAAAGAAACATATACTAAAGCACATGCAGAACCGGAAATAAAAGAGCTGTTAGTAAGGATAAATTCCGAAATTAACAGCATTAATGATATTAATTTTTCTGATGACATTCCGGATTCCGGTCTTTCGGGTCCGGTTCACCGTTACCTTGATTATTAGCATCATTTCTATACTATACCTCCTTTATTAATTAACAGGATATCATTTATTGATATTCTGTTTTTATTTGCCTCTGCGTTATAATTATATATTTCTATTACCTGTCATAATTATTAAATTTGGCTGATGAAAAAACCAAATAATAATTCTTATTATAAATATACTGAATTCAAACCTCCGAAAATTCTCTCCGGTATTCTGGAAAAGATATGGGTTTTTGATTCTGTTGTAAATTCTGAAGATGACCCTCACTTTGGTTTGATACCGGATTACACTTCCTCTTTAATTGCTGTGCTGCCAAGAAATAATTCCGGGATGCAATTGTTTGTGACCGGACCTAACACTTCCAATTTAAAATTCGAAACATACTCCTCCCAAATTACCCTGGGCTTCCGCTTTATCCCCGGAAAAATAACCGCATTATTTAATATACAGCCAAAAGAAACACTGAATAAAAAATACCCCCTAAAAAGCCAATTATCAGGATCACAATTTACTGAATTATCAGAAGCTGTAAAAAATACCGGGACAATAAAAGGGAAATCATCAATAATTTGCAGCATTATTATCCGGCACATAAATAGACAAAACATTGATGAAGATGAAATAACGGACGCAATAAATAAAATCATTGATTCAGATGGTTCAATGAAGCTGGAAACGCTGTATTCCGGCATCAGTATAAGCCAAAGGCAGTTCCAGCGTAATTTTACCAAACGTACGGGAATTTCACCAAAAGAATTTTCCAGAATTGTGCGCTTCCATAAGGTTACCAGAAAGCTGGTTAAGAATAATTTCAGGCATTTTGATACATTGGTTGAATCAGGCTACTATGACCAATCACATTATTACCGTGAGTTCAGGGAATTCCTTGGAATGCTTCCGGGAAAATTTGAAAGCAGGCAGAAGAAAATTGAATATAAAGACCTGCTGAAATAAAACAGGCAGAATGTCGTATTTATACAATCTTTACCCTTATTTTATGATTAAATTTGTATTAATTAAATATTCTTTATTATGAAATTATTAATTTTTATGGTTTTAATGACCTCAGCCCTCGTTTCTTCAAGGCTTTATTCAGGCGATAAGTTTGAATTGTTGTTAAAGCAGTATGAAAAGAAAGATTACTTTACGTTTGCAGGAAATATAAATAACAGCGAACTGAATGAGTGGGAGTCCATATTCATAAATACACTTATACTGAACTTAAGAGCTGACAATACCGCTTCTAATAAGCTGGTAAATGATCTGCTTGGTAAATATAAGGATGTTATGCCGGATTCACTCGAAGCGCAGCTTTACGAGATAAGGATAAAAAATTCCGTAAACCTCTTTGATTATAAGGACGCTTTATACTGTACTAACGAGATCATAGGTAACTACAGTGCGCTGCTGGATACTGAAGAAGCAAAAGATATGAAGAATTCAAAGGTGATATGGGAAGCTGCTGCAAATGTTCAGGCTGAAACTATCGAAATAACAGGGGATTCAAAGATAAAGATCAAGCATGATATGGCAGGATTGATTAATATTCCCGTAAAATGCAGCGGAGTAGAAGAGGATTTTATCTTTGATACCGGCGCTAATTTTTCGGTAGTTAACGAGACCTATGCAAAGAAAATGAAGCTCATCATGCTGCCCGGCAGTGTGCAGGTAGGCTCAGTTACAGGTAAAATGAATGATTCAAAGCTTGCATATGCTGAGCTAATTGAAATTGGAAATATGAAATGCAGAAATGTTCTTTTTCTGGTTCTTCCGGATGACGCTCTTTCCTTTGCCGGCGGATTATATGTAATAAACGGTATTATAGGCTTGCCGGTTATAAAGGAAATGAAAGAGATACATATTATGGAAAAGGAAATATTCATTCCAAAAGAAAGAACTAAAGCATCTTTCAGCAACCTGCTTATAGATGGATTTATTCCTGTGATAGAAGTAGTTGAAGGCACTGACTCACTGGCGTTTACATTTGATACCGGGGCAAGGAAAACCATGCTTTACTCCAGTTATTATGAAAAGTATAAAGCTGCAATAGATAAGAAATATGAGCCTGAAGAAATTGAGTTCGGAGGGGCAGGGGGTACAATAAAAGTAAAAGGATTTAAGCTTGAAAAAAATCATTTTAAAATTGGCTCTTCATCTTTAAAGCTTGAAAATGTAAATCTTATAGCAGAAAATATCAAAGATCACGATAAATCATTCTTCGGCAACCTTGGACAGGATTATATGAGTGAATTCAGCCAAATGATCCTAAATTTTGAGGATATGTATGTGGATTTTAAGAAGTAACGATTCGAAAAATTTAGATACTCTGAAATGGCAAGGTAAACTTGCCTTTTTTGTTTAGGAGAGGGAGGTCCCTTCGGGATAACCCTAAGTGTTTAAGTTGACCCTTTTGGTGGTTTATTCCAGAGTCCCCGGGATTGGTTTGAGCCATAAAAAAGGCAAGTATTTGCATACTTGCCTTAAAAATGATGCGGAGAGGGAGGGATTCGAACCCTCGATAGAGGTTGACCCCCTATGACGGTTTAGCAAACCGTTGGTTTGAGCCACTCACCCACCTCTCCGGTTAATGATTTAGCTCAAAGTTGACAAAATTAATCAATTTCCAAGACTTAAAAAAGAACGATTTTTATACCTAATTATTCTAAAAATAGACCGATAAACCCAGCCTTACAATATTTCCCTTAAACTGGAAATTATCCGCATATTCATTATAATACTCAACTACCTGCCCTGAAAGATTCTCTTTTACATAATCTTTCAAAGTAGAATGTCCGTACGTTCCGTAAACAGAATATTCGCCGAAAATGCTGAGATAGTTCAAAGCAAACCACTCCGCGCCTGCCACACAGTTAATTCCCGCGCTCCATGTTTCTGTTTTACGGTACCCTTTATAGCCATCAACATATATCCGTTCATCAGTTGAATTAAGGTAACTGGCTCTTGGTCCGGCACCGAAAAAAACTTTAATGAGTGAATTTGGCCTGGGGTAAAATAAAATATTTGAAGTGAATAATATATCGTACGTGTGATCGCTGACAGGCTCCCTTCCGGAATATCCTGAATAATATTCCAGGTATTCAATATCAGAATTTTTTTGATTTAGATTTACGCCCGCCCCAAACCTGAATGCAACAGAAGGGGAGAAATGGTATTTCATTGATACTATTACACCGTCAAATGATGTAAGCTTAAAATCGTTGCCAATTTCAAACTGAATTGACCACTTTGCCTTTTGAAGCGTTTGGATGTTTTTAACGGAATCTTTTTGCTGGGAATTAATATTGAAGATGACTGAGAATAAAAGAATGGCACAACATAACAATTTCATATTATTAAAGTTTAATTTGTAAGATAAATGATATGATTATACCGCAATATTTTAATATTTGGTTAAAATACTCCGGTGGTTTATCAAAATTTAATATGAAAGAACGAAATGCAGAATATCTTTTTATTTTAAAACTTATAGTTTAATATCTTATATATCAGCTTGGCTGTCATAAAATCCGGGAAGGTGTAGCTTTTCTGAGGGGCAAGCTCAACTACATCAAAGCCAACAAGGTTCTTCTCCGCGCAGACCTTCTTTAGCAGGCGCATGGTTTCATCCCAGTAAAAGCCGTTCGGTTCCGGTGTGCCGGTCGAGGGCATTATTGAAGGATCAAAATAATCCACATCAAAGGTTATGTATACATTCTCTTTTAATGTAGCTAGGATCTTTTCTATCAGAATATGGTTAAAGCCTTCATTTCTCATTTGGTATGCGTAGAATGTATTTATTCCCTTCGCCTTTATGAACTCATACTCTTCCTTACACTGTGCGCGGATACCTACCTGAGTTATTGAGGTAGAAAACTCAGAAACCCTTGCGGCAAAAGATGCGTGTGAGTATTTGCTGCCTTCATATTCTTCCCGCAGGTCTGAATGAGCATCAAAATGGAGTATTGACAGATCTTTGTAGTTATCAAAATGCGCTTTTATCGGCGCGGTTGAAATTGAGTGCTCGCCGCCAAGTGTAATAACAAACTTACCGTTCTTAATATGCTCATTAACGTTTTTGTAAATATGGTCAAGCGCTTTTTTGCCGGAGAGCTTGCCGAATTTCATGGCTTCTATAGCAGCAATGCCGATATCAAAACAGACCTCCTTGCCCGTTTCCTCGTCAAAGAACTCAACATAATGAGATGCCTGGAGTATTGCAGCCGGACCCTTGGCTGTTCCTTTGCCGTATGACGTGGTTTTTTCGTACGGGGCAGATAGTATAACAACTTTAGAGCTTTCGTACGATGAATATTCCTTCTCTATTGCGAGGAAGTTCTTTTTTAAAGGTAATGTTCTGTACTTATTTTTTGACATCAGCTTATTTCCCTGGCATTAAAATCTTTAATGAGTATCTGGCGTATCTTATCAAAATTATCCGGAACGGCCTGTTCATCATCTGATGAAGGCCCGCTGTAATTACTGCCGGTAGAGCTTGATATGAACTCAGAGCTCTTAACAAGTCCGATAGTAAGTGACTCGCCGAAATATTTGCAGATCTTTCCTGCAAGGTAATCTTTGTAACCGTCAATCAGCTCATATGATGTATCATCTACCCTGATAAGCAGATTCCTTTTTTCATCCTGTTCAAAAGTTGTATCTTTTATAATGCTGTAAACCCATTTTCTTTCAGTTTTTATCTGGTCTTTGATAGATATCCAGTGGGTGTTAAGGTCGCCATCTACCGCAGATAGATCAACGGCTGGAGTTTCTTCGGCTTTTACCTGTACCGCTGCTGTTCCTGTTGTTACAGCTGCCGGTTTTTCTGTGTTTGCGCTTACAGGCTGTTTATAATTCACTTTATAGGAGGTATCCTGAACAGGTTTCGCTGAAGTACTTATGTTGCTTCCTGTTCTGCCTGAAATGGTATTGCCTGCTGAACTGCTGCCTGAGCGTAATTCCTTCAGCTCCTCGAGTATCTGGGAAATTTCCCTGGTATCTGTGAATTTTATAAGCTCTACAAGCAGCGCTTCAATTAGCGTCCGCTGGTTGGATGAGTATTTGAATGTATATTCTGTCTGCAGGATAAGCTTGAGTGAATTTATTATCTCAAGCTGGGAAAATTTCGGGATATTTTCGGTGTATTTCTGCTTAACTGATTCTGATTCAATAATAAGCTCAGCTGAGCCTGTTGAACATGCTATAAGCAGGTTCCTGTAATGCTCAGTTAGCCCGTCAAGGAATATCTGCATATCATAACCCTTATCCATCAGGCTGTCAAAATAATTGAGAAGTCCTTTTGCATCCTTAGTCTTTACAAAATCAGAAATATCAAAATATACATCACTTTGAGCAAGGTTAAAGAATGATTTCAGCTTTTCGAAGGAAATATCATTATCACAATACGCAGCTGACATATCAAACAAGCCCTGTGCATCACGCATAGAGCCATCGCCTTTTTTTGCAATAAAAAATAATGATTCGTTATCCGTCTTTATCTTTTCTTCTTTGGCTATATATTTTAACCGCTCAGATATCTCATCTATAGTCAGGCGCTTAAAATCGAACTTCTGGCACCTGCCAAGTATTGTTAAAGGCACTTTTTCCGGTGACGTAGTTGCAAAAATAAAAACTACGTACGGCGGCGGTTCCTCGAGTGTTTTTAACAGGGCATTAAAAGATGCGCCTGTTAACATGTGAACTTCATCAATAATGAAAATTTTGAACTTTGAGCGGACGGGACCGTATTTAACTTTCTCCTTAAGCTCTCTTACATCCTCAATGTTCCTGTTAGATGCGCCGTCAATTTCAAATACATCAGGGTGATTGCGGTTATCGTTCATAATTTCACGGCAGCTGTCACACTCATTGCACGGCTCGCCGTTAGGCTTGCGGTTAAGGCAATTTAGTGATTTTGCCAATAGCCTGGCAACAGTTGTTTTACCTACACCTCTTGGCCCTGAAAACAGGTAAGCATGCGATATCCTGTTATTCTTAATGGCATTCCTTAAAGTTTTGGTTATGAATTCCTGGGATGTAACATCATCAAAATTCCTTGGCCGCCACTTTCTTGCTGTGACTGTGTATCCTTCGTTTTCGTTAAATAGTTCTGCCATTTATCTGATTAAAATTTTTTACCTGTATAAATTACGCTTAGCCTGCCTTTATCCATCCTTTGCCACAGGCAGGCAGTAAAGCCATTGTAAGAATTTACTGCAATATAATCACCAAAGAATACATTTTTAAGTGGTGTAAACGGTTCTTCTGATATTTTCATGTTCTCAAAAGTGCTGCCGCCGTCAGTTGATCGGGCGAGGTAAACATCTGTTTGTGTATCGCTGTAATTCCTTCTGTCATAATAAATAATGTTCACATCACCGGTAACCGGGTCAACGGACATCCAGCTCATGAACTGCTGTTTGCCGCTGCCTAATGGGTCATCATTTACCCTGATAGCGCTGCTCCATGAATCACCGCCATCAGTAGATTTCACAATAAATATATCGGCATCATTCATACCGTTCCTTGTATCTGAAAAATTGATATAAATAGTGCCCCTGTATGGTGAATTGCTTATATCACAGCAGGTAATCGGCAATCCGTTACACCTGTAAATACCTTCAATATCATAAACCCAGCCGCCATATTGAGTGCCGGCAACTATATCGTTATCAAGCCAGGTTGTGCCGCCATCATTTGACCTGTCAAAATATAATGTATCATGTGCTGACCACCCCACAAATATTTCACCATTGGGTCCAACGCAAGGTACCGCGCCTTCAGTGGTATTGGATGAATCCATACAATCGCCCGGGAATTGATTTATCTTTAAAGCTCTGCTCCACGAGCTGCCTGCATCAGAGCTGAATGAGAACATAATATTTGAGCTATCCTCAGGGTTTCTGCTTTCATACGCATCAAACTGGGTCCATGTAACATAAATGTTATTTTTCCACTTGCTATCGGTAAAATCTGCGCATGCCCAGGGTTTATCCTGCTTGGCGGGGTGATTTAAGCCCATATAAGTGCCGGGGTCTTCATATGTCATACCGCCATCAGTTGAGCGCTGGCAAACTATCCTGTCTATCCACTCACCCTGTGAAGGCCGTGAAAGATGAAAATAGTAAGCGGAACCGTTTGCATCAAAAATAAGGACGGGGTCACCCCAAACACCGTTGGTTTTGGAGGTTATCTCTTTATTTACCCAAGTTATACCGCCATCAAAAGAGTAATAATAATTATTGATATTAGCGCCGGCAACCAAATTGTTCGGGTGCTTTGGGTTAATAGCAATAGAAACCTCTTCAGGGCTGTTGTTAATGGTGTTTATCTTAATATTTTTAAACTGAGAAAATAAAACCGAGGGCAAAATTAAAATTGCTGTAATTAAAATTTTAGCAGTCAGTTTATTCAAATTTATATTCAGTTTATTTTTAAAGTATTACTTTGTTAATACCATTTTTTTCGTCGCTGCAAAATCACCTGCCTGCATCTTATAGAAATATACACCGCTTGGCAGCATTGATGCATCCCACTCATATTTGTATGAGCCGGGTGCAAGCTTGCCGTTAACAATTACTGCGGTTTCATTGCCAAGTATATCATAAACTTTGATAGATACATCCTGAGATGAATTGCTGCTTACTGCAGGGATATCAAAATTTATCCTTGTAACAGGGTTAAACGGGTTCGGGTAATTCTGTTCAAGATTATATGCCATTGGTATTTCAGCGGTAACCGGCTCAACGCCAACAGGCCTGTTGATAATTGCTGTCCACAGGCTTAATGTGCCGGATTGCAGCCTTATCCATATTGGCCTGATAACACCGTTATGTGCGGAGATATTATTGTAATCGCCGAAAAATGTGTTTTGTTGAGGTGTAAAAGGTGATGCGCTGATACGTTCATTTACCCATGTTGTACCGCCGTTTGTGGATGTTGCCAGGAATACATCAGTTTGTGTATTTGAATAATTTCTTCTGTCATAAAATACAATATAAAGGTTACCTGTAACCTGGTCAATTGTCATCCAGGAAAAGAACTGTTCTTTTCCTGCAGGGTCATCATTCACCCTGATAGGTGAACCCCATGTTGTGCCGCCGTCAGTTGATCTTAATACCATTACATCATGGTCTCCCGGACTAACGCTATCGGTATAGTTAACATAAATATTACCGCGGTAAGGTGAGTTGCTTATATCGCAGCAGGTTATTGGCAGGCCGTTGTTCCTGTAAATACCGCTTACTACATAATCCCATCCGCCGCGCTGTGTGCCTGCAACTATATCGTTTGCAAGCCATGTTGTACCGCCATCGGTTGAGCGGTCAAAGAAGATCTTAAAATTATTGATTCCCTGGGGACCCGCCCATGCAACATAAACTTCTCCATTGGGACCAACTGCTGGTACTGCGCCTTCAGTTGTATAATCCTGGTCATAACAATCGCCGCCAAGCTTGCTTAATCTGGTGATGCCGGTAAAATTAAGACCGCCGTTTGTTGAGCGCGCAAATAATATCCTTGAGCTGTCAGCCGGATTTGAAGTTCCGTAACTGTCAAATTCTGTCCATGCTACATATATCCAATTGCCTCTTGGACCGTGTGTAAAATCTGTAATAGCCCATTCTTTATCCTGCTGTTTTGGTGGATTGAACTGGTAATAAGTCTGTATGTTCCAGTTTAAACCTGCGTTGGTTGATTTATGAACACCCATTCTGTCAATAAAGCTTGCGCCGTTTACTAAATGGAAATAATAAAAATTACCAAGTGTATCGGTAATGATACAAGGGTCGCCCCAAACTGTATATGTTCCTGTTATTATCCCGCTTGTCCATGTTGTGCCGCCATCAGATGAGCGGTAAACTTTATCAG
>JAPUEV010000238.1 GCA_027492415.1 Ignavibacteria bacterium | reverse complement strand
GGATTCAAGATCGCAATGGAAACACTCAACGGCGGCAGGATAGGTATTGCCGCGCAGGCGCTTGGTATTGCGCAGGCATCACTTGAAGCTGCAACACGTTATGCCAAAACAAGGAAAGCATTCGGCAACCCGATAGCGAACCTGCAGGCTATACAGTTCAAACTGGCAGATATGGCAACCAATGTTGAAGCTGCAAGAATTCTTGTACTTGAAGCAGCATGGAAAAAAGACCACGACATGCCTTACGCTAAAGAAGCAGCAATGGGTAAGCTGCTTGCAAGCAAAACCGCTGTCAATAATGCCCTTGAAGCTATACAGGTGCACGGCGGCTATGGATACGTAAGGGAGTATCTTGTTGAAAGATATTTAAGGGATGCAAAAATTACTGAAATATACGAAGGAACATCGGAAATACAGAAAGTTGTTATTTCAAGGGCTATGCTGAAAGATTAACAGTATAATTCAGAAATCAGAAATTAAAAAAGGGAGCAATTGCTCCCTTTTTTATTCATAATAATACTGCTATTTCAAAACGATCATTTTTCTGCTTAAAATTATTTTATCAGTTTTAAGCATATAGAAATAAATACCGGAATTATATTTTTCAGCATTCCATTTTACTGTAAACACTCCCGGGCTTACATTTGAGCTGACCAGTGTTTCAGTTTCCCTGCCTAACGCATCATAAACTTTCAGGCTTACAAATGAATTTTCAGGAATTGAAAATTTTATTACTGTTTCAGGGTTAAATGGATTAGGATAATTCTGATACAGATCAAATGCTGCAGGAACCTCTTCATTTAACTGGATAATACCAACATATGTAATTCCATGCGGGCCAGGACCAGTTGGCGGTGTTGAGTGGCAAACCATACAGTCATTAATTGCTCCTATATGCCCCTGAACCCTTATACTCTGCAGATTATCGTTAGGCTGCGTTGTAGGATAAATTGCATGCGGGCTTCCATGGCAGGAGGAACAGAATAAACCTCCATGACCTTTGGATTCCCTAAATAATTTTCCGGGTTCTTCGGAATATGTATTTCCATGACAGCTTGTGGAGCCGCATTTTGGCTCATCAAGCCAGGGTCTTCTGCCTCCTTCGATTGTGCTGGCAATGTTAGACATCGTACCGTGACAATCCTGGCATATCATATTATTGGATCTCATTACATCTCTGAAACACTGGGTATTTGGACCGGGATGGCATTTATAACAAGTATTGATACTGTTTGTTGGGGTAATAAATTTATGCTTATCATGAATCCTGAATGAAAATGATTTTGCTTCAGGGTCACCAACGGTACCAAGCGCGTTAGATGCATGACATCTTGCACATAGCTCAGGGCTGTTTTGCCTGAAACCGGGAACATTTTCATGATTATTTTTTATTGATTGCTCCGATGTATGACATCCGCTTTGTACGCATCCTATTTCGTTGCTGACAGGTATTACATTATCGGTTTCAGTTAATATGTTACCGTTTTGTTTTGCTACAAGGTGGAATGTCTGGAAAGGTTTTTCATTATTTAAGTCATTATCTGCAAACGGTGTATTCGGAACCCCGTTCACTTTAAAATAATTTGAAGTAATATCCATATTTCCAGTAAGACCTTTGCCGGTCAAGCCAATGTTATCCGGTAAAGGTGAAGGCAAGCCGAATAATACCTGGGCATAACTCCAGAAATTTGTTTTGCCAACAGAATATGTATTGCCCGGAATTGAGTATTCGACCGTAAATCCTGTGTTAACAATTTGCGGCAGTTGCCCGTTCTGTTTTAATATTATCTGTGCATACACGTTATTATAAGGAGGAAGTACCGCCATTTTTGAAAAATCTTTGTTAGAACAGTGCATTCCAAGGTCATTCCATCCTAATAATACATATTGCTGAGAATATGCTGGAATCAAGACGTTAAATAGCAGAAAAATCGATGATATGAACCTGATTTTAGAGATCATAACATACTCCTTCTATTGATAATAGTTTACAGGAATTGGAGCCTCGGGGAGAGTTAACAAATATAATATATTGGCATAAGCGAATACAATGACATTTGTCGCTATTAGCAACTATTTTTTATGGGAATAAAAAAAGCGGTGTAAAAACACCGCTTTACGTTAAATATTTTTTATAGACTGAAGTAAAATCTTAATGTCAGATCCACACTGTTGAAATCTTTGGCAAACCTGGTAGCAAATGGCTGGGTCATATCCTGTTTTAACGGAATGATATTATAGCTTACTTCACCGCCAAAACCAAACTGCCCTCCTGTTCCTGTAAAACCTGCTAGTGCCCGGAAAACAGGAGCCCACTGGCTGGTTGATATACCTGATATATAATCAGAATAAACTGAAATACTTGTGGGATTATTATTGAAGTAAACATCATTCTCTTCCCTTATCCACGATGCACCCGCACCGCCGCCGATAAAAAATAACCGGCCGAAACCCTTTTGCTTGAACAACGGGAAAAATCTTACGTTTACAACAAGCGGTAAGGCAATAATTCCGTTTGTATAAGTATGACCATAATCAGAGTAACTGGTACCTGAATTAAACGGCTGTGAAAATTGGTAGTTTACCTGCCTGTTGTTGCTTGTGAATAATATTGAAGGAGAAAACTCAAGTGTTACAGCTTTTGCTATTGCAAAGCCAAAGAAAAGATTGATATTGGTTAAAAAGCTGCCATTCCTGGTATCAAGTACCGGAAAGGCATCACTCATATATTTGTTTGTAAATATCATGAATGAATAACCTGCACCAAAGTATGAAGTAACAGTTTTCCTGGTTTTAAGCTGGTATTCCTTGTTAAACCCTGATTGCAGCGATGGTTTGTAATCTGAAGCAAGCTCTTTAATTGAATTCTTTTTACCGCCAAGCTTCAATACAGTATTTTGCTGTGAAAATAAGCTGCCTGTTATGATCACAAAAAGCAGAAAGAATTTTAAAAAATATTTCATGTATGTTTTTCTCCTGTTTAATACCTGTTTTATTTCTCAATAATTACAAAGATACGAAATATTTACAGAATATACCTGCTTAAGTCCCTGTTCTTTACTATATCCTTTAGCTTCTCATCCACCATGTTTTTATCAATAGTGATCTTTTTTTCTTTTATCAGGTCAGGTGTATTGTACAAAATCTCTTCGAGTAATGTTGAAAGTATTGTATGCAGTCTTCTTGCGCCGATATTTTCGACCTGTTCGTTCACTTCGGCTGCAATTTTTGCAATTTCAAGAATTCCATCCTTATCAAAATCCAGCTCAATATTCTCAGATTTAAGCAATGCTTCGTACTGTTTTAAAAGCGCATTTTGCGGCTGTGTTAAAATTTTCACAAAATCATCTTCTGTCAGGCTGTTAAGCTCAACCCTGATAGGAAACCTTCCCTGTAATTCAGGAATCAGGTCACTTGGCTTTGATACATGAAAAGCACCGGATGCTATGAAAAGAACATGGTCCGTCCTGACCATACCATACTTTGTAGTAACACTCGAGCCTTCCACAATTGGCAGCAGGTCGCGCTGTACACCTTCGCGTGATACATCGGGTCCCTGTGATTTTGATGATGGCCCTGCTATCTTATCAATTTCATCTATGAATACAATTCCGTATTCCTGGACCCTTTCAATTGCTTCTTTAATTACAGAATCCATATCTATCAGCTTTTGAGCTTCTTCCTGGATAAGTACAACTCTGGCTTCTTTAACTGTCATTTTACGCTTTTTAACCTTCTTGGGCATAACACTGCTGAATAAATCCTGGAGGTTAACACCAATATCATCTAAGCCTATCGGTCCCATCACCTGCATCATTGGCATACCATCGCCGCTAACATCAATTTCTATTGGTCGGTCATCAAGCTCGCCCTTGTGAAGCATTTCACGGAATTTTTCCCGTGTTTTAAAATTGTCTTCTTTTTCAGTTTCAGCGGTTGCGGCAGTGGCAAAACCCAGTGTTGCAGGGTTTGCTGCGTTATCATCAGCCTTCTTCTTTACCGGCGGCATAAGGATATCAAGTATTCTTTCCTCCGCAAGGTATTCAGCTTTTTTCTGAACTTCTATGCTTTTTTCTGATTTAACCATCGTAACACCAAGATCTGTAAGCTCGCGGACAATTGATTCCACATCCCTGCCCACATAACCTACTTCTGTAAACTTGGAGGCTTCAACTTTTATGAAAGGTGCATTTGAGAGCTTTGCAAGCCTTCTGGCTATTTCAGTTTTACCTACACCTGTGGGTCCGATAAGTATTATATTATTAGGCATAATTTCTTCACGCAAACCGTCAGGGATCTGTTTCCTTCTCCACCTGTTCCTTAAAGCAATTGCAACCGATTTTTTGGCATTATTCTGCCCGATTATATATTTATCAAGCTCTGCAACAATTTGTGATGGAGTTAATTCCTTTGCAAGCGCAGCTTCTGACTCTGAAATTTCAACAGCTTTTATTTCTTTTTTAGCCTTTACTTTTTTCTCCGGCTTCCCGGCAGCGGTATCATTATCACTTTTTAAACCATTCGATCCGTTCTTTGATTCCGGTTTCACTTCTTTTTCTTTATCTTCTGTTTTATCTGACATTTTTAAATTAATTTCTTTCTAATAGCTTTATATTGCAGGGTGCAGTCTTAAGAGAGCTCTTCAATTGTAACACTGTGGTTTGTATAGATACAAATATCTGCTGCAGTATCAAGTGATTCTTTTACTATCTGCGGTGCAGTAAGCGATGAATATTTAACAAGCATCCTGGCAGCAGCAGTAGCAAAGCTTCCTCCTGAGCCAATTGCTACGATTCCGTCATCCGGTTCAATTACATCCCCATTACCTGAAATTATGAAAGCATTTTTGCTGTCCATAACAGCAAGCAATGCTTCAAGTCTTCGCAGGTATCTATCTGTACGCCAGTCCTTGGCAAGCTCAACAGCAGCCCTGGGAAGGTTACCCTTGTATTGCTCAAGCTTGGCTTCAAACTTCTCAAATAATGTCAATGCATCTGCAGTTGAGCCTGCAAAACCAGCAAGAACCTTATTATTATATATTTTCCTTACTTTTTTTGTGTTCTGCTTCAAAACAGTATTACCAACAGTAACCTGTCCGTCGCTTCCCATTGCGGCAATTCCGTCTTTTATAAGGCCAACAACAGTTGTACTTAAAATTTTATTTTCCAATTATTCCCCTTAAAATTGTTCTTATAATTATAAAATCATATATTTAATTAAATAATTCCTTAATTACAAATATTGCCTAATAATACAATTAGTTCAATATGATTATTCAGTTCAATACTATCTGCCTTCTTAGAGTAGCCTTAGGTATCTTCATATTTTCCCTGTATTTAGCAACGGTCCTGCGAGCCAGGTTAAAGCCGTTATTATTCATTAACTCTGCTATTTTATCATCGCTTAGAGGCTTAGACTTATCTTCGCTTTCTATCAGCTCTCTGATCTTTTCCATAAATATTTTATTCGAAACATCCTCTCCGCTTCCTGTCTTTAAACCTGTAGAAAAGAAATATTTCAGTTCATAAATCCCGAAATCTGTTTGCACATATTTCCCTCTCACTACCCTGCTTATAGTAGAAATATCCATACTGATATCTTCAGCAATATCTTTTTCAAACATTGGCTTTAGATTCTCGCCATGTGACATAAAAAATTCTCTCTGTCTTGTAACTATAGCATTCATGACCTTAAGCATTGTATCTTTACGTGATTGAATTGCATTTAAAAACCATTTAGCTGATTCAAACTTATTCTTTAAAAATTCTTTGGTATCTTTCTGCGTTTTTTTATCCTTCAGCATTTCCATATATTTTTTGCTGATCCTGATACCCGGATTTGATTCACCGCTCAATTCAACAGATAAAACGCCGTTATTTTCCTTTACGATGAAATCCGGGATGATATAGTCAGCAGCAGTATCCTGTTTACCGGGCGCAGGGTTAAGCTTATGTATTATCTCAAAGAGCTCCTTAACTTTTTCCATGCGTACATTCAGTAATTTCGAGAGCTTTTCGAAATGCTTATGCTTAAACTCATCAAAATACTCATTTATCATCTTTAAAGTGAGTGTACGCTCTATTTCATTTAAGTCGTTTCCGGGCTCATTTAATTGTATTGATAAACATTCCTGCAGGTTCCTGGCGGCAATTCCCACCGGATCCAGCCTTTGAACTATTTTCAGCACGTTCTCAACTTCAACAGGCTCAGGTTCAAATTGATATTTTTCATTAATATCTTCGGCAATTTCTTCCAGGGGAATCCTTAAATAACCATCATCTTCAAGGTTACCAAGTATTTCTTCGGCAATGATCAGTTCCTGCGTGGTAAGTCCCAATTTATAAACCTGTTCAAGCGGTGTTTCTCTTGAGCGTGATTGTTTATTTATAAGGTATTCAGTGCGCTCTTCATCACTTCCTTCAAATGAACTGCTTTTGTATTGACTGCTGTTATATCCATTACCCCAGCTTTCGCTGTCATAATTATCATATTCTGCAGTATCTTTTTCCGCCTGCTGTGTAGAATCAATATCATCTTCCAGCACAGGGTTATCTTCAAGCTGCTTTTTTATTTCCTGCTCAAGTGCCATGGTTGGAATGGCAAGCAGCAGCTGTGCCTGTATAGCCTGCGGAGAAAGCTTTTGCTGTAATATTTGTCCCTGTGAATTTTTTAACAATCTTTATTTATCTTTTCTGTAATAATTATCACGTGAGCGTTAATTATTTAATTTAAATCTTTTCCCCGGCAGCTGTTCTATACAACCTTTAAATTCCAGGTTCAGCAAAGTGACTAATGAATCTGATATATTCAATCCCGATTTCTCTGAGATTGCGTCAATGTGAAGCGGTTCCAGAGTCATTAAAAATGTATCATAAATAAGCTTTTCCTTTCCGGTCAGCTCGGGTGAAATTTTTGGTTTATTTTCCGCTTTTGATCCTGAATTTATCCGTAAACCGGTCAGTTTATTACTTATTTCTACCAGGATATCTTCCAGATTTTCAACCAGCTTTGCCTGCCCGTTCTTAATTAGTGCATTTGTACCATGGCTTACTTTAGAAGTTATGTAACCGGGAACAGCAAACACTTCTCTTGATTGATCCAAAGCAGTTCTTGCTGTAATTAGAGCGCCTCCATCAATATCGCTTTCAATTACCAGGGTTCCCAGGGATAGACCGCTTATTATCCTGTTCCTTTTAGGGAAATTTACCGCATCCGGAAACGCTGAAATATCATATTCAGAGATCAATATCCCCTTTTCAAGCATTTCATCGTATAGTTTCTTATTTTCAGGGGGATAAACTACATCAACACCGCAGCCAAATACTGCTGCTGTGGCAGCCTGAGCATTACTATTAGATAACACTGCTCTATGGGCAATTGTATCCACTCCCCTGGCAAAACCGCTTACAACTGAAATTCCCGAAGATGAAAGCTCCTGGGCAAATTTTTCTGACATCTTTTTGCCGTAATCACTTGGTTTTCTGGTACCAACAATACCAATCGAGTTTACCAGCATGTCTTTTTCAAAATTTCCCCTTAAGTAAAGTATAACCGGAGGGTCATATATCTTTTTTAAAAGATAAGGGTAATCATCATCGTTAAGAGTAAGGATCCTGATATTAAGCTTTTCAGCTTTATTTAAAAGCTCGTCAAAATCCTGTTGAAGTTCTTCAGTATGATTCCCCGAGGCTAAAATTGAATTTGCAGTCTTTTGGCTGATATTTTCAACTTCAGAAATTTCGTTAATGCCAGCCGAAAAAACATTTTCAGCCGAGCCGAATCTATCCAGCAGGCGTTTTATCCTTACTGTGCCTAATCCCTCAATTTTAGTTAGAAAATATAAGTGTTTAAGATCATTCATAATAGAAAAAGAATGTTTAATTCATCGCCGGGTATACTAAATTACCTGCGCATCTTTGGGTCAAAGGCATCACGCAAGCCGTCACCAATCAGGTTCACAGCAAATACAGTGATCATAATTGCCAGAGAGGGATAGAGTGCTAAGCCATAATTTGTTCCTGCAACAATATATTTATAGCCGTCAAATACCATTTGCCCCCAGCTTGCTGTTGGCGGCTGTACTCCTAACCCAAGGAAGCTTAAGCTGGCTTCAAAAATTATTGAAGTTGCTAGTCCGGCAGTACCGGTTACAATAATGGGTCCGATAGTATTTGGCAGTATATGTCTGAAGATTATCCTTGTTGGCCTGTATCCCAAAGCCCGCGTTGCTTCAACATACTCGGTTTCACGCAGAGAAAAGAACTGTCCGCGCACAATCCTTGCAATATCAACCCAGCCGGTTAATCCAATAGCTACAAATGACTGCCAGAATCCTTTACCCAGAACTACTGATAGAGCAATGATGAAAAGTATTGAAGGGAAAGACCAAACTACATTTATAAACCACATTATAACAGCATCGGTTTTACCCCGGAAATAACCGGCTAATGCACCAAGGAAAACCCCGATAAATATTGCAATACTTTCAGAAATTACACCTACAGATAAGCTTATCCTGCTGCCATAAATCAGGCGGCTTAAGATATCTCTGCCATACCTGTCAGTTCCCAGTAAATATTCATTTTCCTGGTGCCACTTCGCCTCATCATAACTGATAAGCTCAGATTTTGCAATGGATTTATCCGACCCGCTGTAATCTACATAGAAAACCGAGTCTGCTGTAACATTATTCAGTTTCTTGATCGGGATAAAGTCAGTGCCATCAAGTGCCTTTTTTACAAGCACGTTACCTTTAAAACCTGAAGGCTTGGTTGCATATTCTAAAGTCTGATCATTAGGGTCAAATGGTGCTAATATGCCTGCGCTTATGGCTACAATTATGAGAAGGCAAAGAGTAATTAAACCTGCCATAGCAAGCTTATTTCGCTTAAATCTTATCCAGGAATAATACCATAGGCTGTGAGAAGCCTTTTGCTTTTCGGCTTCAGAGAAATTATCTTTATCCTTAAAAAATTCATTTTCCTGCATAATTTAGCTAAATATACCGATATTTCATTAGATATTCAAAACAAATCGTGAAAAAATGAAATTTTATACCGTGAATTGAAATTTTTTTAATACCTGCTGTGTTATTATAGTTGGCAGACTGTAGGAAAGAGACAAATAGCTGAATACCTAAACTGCCTCCTGGTATACAGCAAATGTGAAATCGCAAGACTCGCTGATTTCCTCCTGTATTGTTTTCTCCTTTAGAAGCCTGCAGTTTGCCGATTTTTTTCATGCTAAACCCGAAAGATATTAAGCTTTCGGGTTTTTTTTTATTTCCGGCAGAAATATTTCTTATTGGTTTAAAATGTGTATGTCGTCCCTACGGGACTCTTTATATTAAAATATTTTAAACCTACCAATATTTAGTCCCTAACGGGACAAAAAGCATTAAAATCTTCATTCACCTCTTAATACTTATTCTATGTTGTTGAATTAAAATTGATTTTTGTTTCTTGTTATTTGTTCATTCCTCATTGCTCATTGTTCATTCCTCATTGCTCATTGTTCATTGCTTATTGTTCATTGCTCATTGCAAATATTTACCAGCCCAATCCGCGATTAAATTACCAACAAAGTCAGCATCTTCCTTCTTTAACATTAAATGATCAATTTCATCCAGTGAAATAAAGCTCTTAGGCTGGTTTGCCCTGCTGAAAAGCAAGAGCCCGTTTTCCTGGTCTGAATATGTATCTGCCATTGAGTGCATTACGAGGTATGGTATATGAATTTTTTTCTGAAGCTCACTTAAATTATAGCTTTCAATATCAGCAAAGAATTGCGGCTTAAAATTGAATTTTACACCGCCAATTTCTGTTTCAGCTATGCCTGATTTAATACACCTGGATTTTGTTCTCTTCAGCTTAACCGATAGATTTGCCGGCTCTTCAGGTGAGGCAATAGTTACAAGCGCTTTTATTCCTTCTATTTTTTGAGAAGCATAGAGAATTGCACTTCCTCCCAGTGAATGTCCGATAAGCAGCTTTGGAGACTCATAATTTGCCTTTAAAAAACCTGCTGCAGAAAATACATCAGCTATTTGGGTAGTAAAATTTGTATCCGGGAAGCTACCTTCACTCTCACCAATTCCTGTCATATCAAATCTTAGCACAGCAACACCATGTTTATTTAAAGCTTTATTAATATTATGAATTGCCTTAAGCTCCATAGAGCAGGTAAAACAGTGGGCAAATACTGCATAAGCCTTAATATGTTCATTTGAAGGCATATCTACTTTACCTGCCAATACTTGCCCGCGGGAATTTTTAAATTTCACATCAATTGTCTTCATAGCTGCAAAGATATAAATTTAGATCAATTGAATATATGGAGTAATTAAGTATTCCCTGTGACTTTGAGGTGAAATAATTATTCCCTATTTTTGAAAAATTAATAAAAGCTATGTGTACTAATTACGACAGGTATATAACCGATAAAGAAATAAGAAAAAAGCTGAAGAAGTTGAAAATTCCCGTAAAAATAGATGACGACCTGACTGACGAGGATCTTGAAGCATTGAAGCAGAAAGATATCAGGTTAACTTCCGATATTTTGACTATACAGAAGAAAGACAGCGAAAAAGTTATGACAATTATGAACTGGTCAATTAACTGGAATCCTAAAATGCCTATTTATAACAGCAGGATAGAAACCATTAAAGATCAGCCCAGGTGGAAAAGTATCTTCACTAAAGGCAGGTGTTTGATCCCT
>JAPUEV010000237.1 GCA_027492415.1 Ignavibacteria bacterium | reverse complement strand
CAAAATCTGCTGTAATAGTTAAGTTATTATATTCGCTCTGGTAAATATCATAAGCTAAGCCTAATCTTAGATTTGTTGGTAATGGATCAGCCTGGTCATTATCTACATATGTAACTTTGGGTCCGATATTTGAAATATTTATACCAACCCCAAATTTATTGTTCAGGAATTTCAGCTTTGTTTTTGAAGGCCTGTATAAAGCAGAAATATCAAAGCTGAGATCATAAGCTGTACCTGTACCCTGCTCACCTGCTACAGGATCAACAGCAAGTTTACTGTAAATAAACCTTGTCACAACACCAACTCCAAGATCTTTTGAAACTTTTGTACCGTAGCCTACGGCAAGCGCACCATCAAAAGCCTGGTAATTGCCAATTTCATTTCCAAATTCATCTGTCTGAATGATCTTACCGATATTGAGATAAGTTATGCTTACTCCAAGTGTGCCTTTTAACTTTTTCATGTAATATTTACCTGCGAGGAAGTCATAAAAAAGATCAGAAAGTCCTAAACCAGGAAGCCATGGTGAATGTGTAATAGATACCTGAGAGCCCTTTTGGAAGCCTAATCCTGCAGGATTCCAGAACATTGCCGATGCATCATTTATCATACCTGTACCGGTTTCACCCATACCTGCGTTTAATGAATTTGGCCCGATTAACAGAAAGGGAACTGCGGATTCACCCTGCGCATAGACCTTGCCCGAAATTACAACAATAGCCGCCAGCACGAACATTTTTATTTTGAACATCTAAATAATCCTCCTGGATATATATTATATTATTATTAACTAATTTTTACTTTAAAACTGCTAATTTTCCGGTATTTGTGACGGATAGTCCGTCAACAGATTCTACCACGATCTTGTAAATATAAACACCATTTCCCAATGTTTCACCGTCCTGATCTTTCCCATCCCAGTTAATAACCACAAACTTATCTGAAATATTATTCTGGTTAATTTCCTTTATCAGCCTTCCTGCGACTGTATATACTTTGATCTTAACATTTACATCAGCAGGATAGTTATGCTGGAACGTAAAAGCGGTATTGTTTTGGAAAGGATTTGGATAATTATAAATATTGGTAACCTGGAGAGTACCCGAAGAGGATACCTCGAAATCGATGGATGATTCAGATGAATTATTATAAGTATCCCAGGCCCTTAATTTTAAATTATGCCTGCCAAAAGTTATTCCCGAAAAATCATATTCAAGTGTACCCGAAGTATAGGTGGTATCACTGTTATAATAATTTGTCAGGTCATATTTATTATTTTCATTTCCGTCTAAAATACCTTCAAGCTTATGGCCAAGCGTTCCGGTTGTGTTAATTCCGGACTCATCATAAAGATCAGCTATGAACTTAAAGTTATCATTAACAACATCACCAGTCCTGAAATTCCTTGTATTGATGAACATGCTTATCTTTGGTCCGGAGGAATCAACCACTGCATCAGGATTTATACCGCCTACTATAAAACTCCTGTTTATACCGGCACCATCATACTGGTTATTATAAAAATAATTTATCAGCCTGCCTGTCTGGTTCTGGTATGAAATATCCTTTGGTACAATGAACTCTACAGTCCACTTTCCGTTTTCAACGGATTTTGTACCTGAGTAAATAATTCCGCCGTTAAGCCTGAAATTCTGCACTAAAGGCGGGCTGCAGTCTTCTGATGTTGCTACATTCCTGTCCACATCATATATTTTTAAAACGATCTTACCATTGTAATCGGTCCATAAGCTTGAATCAGGCTTAATCACGGAACCGAATATTTTGATCCTGCTCAGCGCTTTCATAGTATCCCCTGCCAGACCGCTGATGCTATCGATATGTGACCTGAACCTGGGCATCTGTACTCTGATAGTAGGGTCACACATTAAAATATACTTTGCGTCGTTATCTGTGTAAGCTATCTGTTGTTTTGTATTAAATATAGCAGTACCAAATCTTTTCTGTAGAAGCAATGTATCCCTTGGAACATAAAGATTGCCGAACACAGCATACATTAATGCTGCATTGCTTGAAGCGTAAACAGGTCTGGAAGCGGCCAGTGTACCAATTGCGCCTTTGCGGTTTGCCATCATGAATAGCTCGCCAGCGCTGGTATTGCTGGGATTATCAAATTTGCTCATATCGCAGCTTGCAATAGTTACAAATGGATAGTGGTTTACATTATTGATAAGACTTAGAATGTTATCTTTTTCAAGAACGTATTCATGCGCCCAGACATCAGGGCTTCCGTGACCAGTCCAGTGGATATTTAAAACGCCTTCACTCCAGTACTTTGCAATATCAGCATTTACCTGCGGTTTTCTTCTTCCCTGCGGGGTAATTACTGTTGGATAAGTAGCAAGGTAAGCTTTTACTTTATCTATGAAAGGAGGAGTATACTGTTCAGCAAGAGACTCGCATTGAGATAAATGGAATATACCTTCACAGCCCGGCGCAGTTGTTTTTTCATCATCTGCAACAAACAGCATACGGTTTTTCCAGTAACCGTTATTTTCACCGTTCTCATATGCATCAATTTTATCAATATAAAGATTTGCATCAACCAGTGAATTGGCGGGAATTCTGCCAATTGCTACATCGGGTTTATCTATCAGATTGCTTCCATCCACAATATTAGCAAAAAAATCATCTGTTGTTAATCCAAGCACCTGGTGAATTACAGGGCTTGTCAGCTCCCATGCGGGAACAAAATTTCCACCCTGGGTTTTAATATTCTTATAATCAAATCCACCGTCACCCAGCAGACAAACATATGAAGGCCTGGTTGCGTAATTATCAAATGCATATTTAATATAATCCCTGATTGCAACCGCATCCAGCAGACCGCCGGAAAACTCGTTATATATCTGGTCTGTAGTAACTACCATAGTTTTAAGATAATCCGGGTTGCCGGGTCCGGGCTGCTCTCTTTTGCTTTTTAATCTTTCAGCTGCGGAAATAAAATCTTTATGTGTGATTATAATAAAATCTGCTCCGTCGGTTATTCCGTGCAGGTTCTGGTTTGAGATCCTGGACGAAATACTTGTTGGTGCTTTGTACCCGTTATCTCCAACTGTAAAATACCTGCTAAGCGAATTTTTACTTTCCGTTTTCTGAAATTTAACATTTGAGGCCGAAACAGTCAGTGGCAGTATCATCTTTACATCACTGGGAGATGTTGCATCAAAAACCCTGACGTTACCGCTGGAAAATGACGAAACATTATACTCAACTGTAGCGTTGGTATCAGGTGAATAAAAATTCAGGAAGTCATTTGAAACTGAATTTAACCTTCTTTTGTACAGAATTTCAAACCAGTCAAGATAGCCTTCAGCTTCACCTATTGAGGAATAAAATGTTGATCTTAGCTTAACCTGTTCACCATTGGTTTTTTGGGACTGGTTTATCATGAACTCATACGTTTGTGTATCTATCCATGCATCAAAACCGGGCTGAACGCACGATAATGATATAGGATATTCAGACATATTGGAATAATCGTCTTTAGCCTGGAAATATCCTGAGCCTGGGCATAATACTCTTTGAGCCATTTTTATGCGGTATAAAATATCTGAACCCCCTTCAAGGCCTGCTAATGATGTATTCCATTCAAATGACTGTCCCGGGCGTTTGCTGAAACTAAGCCAGAGATTACCTTCACTTATCAGGTTAGCTTCATCAGGCTCGGTAAATAATCTTTCTGTAAATGATGAAGGCACATACGGATTAGCGCTGTTTTCAGAAGGAGTTAAGATCATTCTCTTACCATTACCGGATGTATTAATACATACCCAGTAATAATAGCTTCTTGTGTAATAATTTACAGAATGGTTGAATGTTCTTGATGTTGTATCGTATTTCCAGTTATTAACCGACTTGCCATAGAACAGAATAAAATCATTATTATCAAAAACGCCGTCATTTTCACCTTCTATATATACGGCATTTTCAACCAGGTCAAAAGGGCGCGGGACTGAAATTCTTTCACCGAGCAGGTCACCGCCGTTTCCGAATATTTTTATTGTTCTCGGGTCAACACCTGAGAGGTTTATTCCGGCACTTTCAAGAAAGCTTTTATTTATCCTGTATATACCTTCGCTGCCGGCAGCATTATTGTCTTTGATCTCTATCTTGTACCAGTCTCCGCTGTTCAACGCACTGGTGATAATCAGCCTGTTTTTAAAATCATTTTTGTATTTGGGGTTTAACCAGTTAATGGCAGTATTAAAGTTAATTCCGCTGTTACTAAGCAGAGATATTTCTTCTTTGGTTCTGGGTCTGTTTAATGGTACAGGTGAATCACCGAAATTTATACGTATCCTTATTCTGGTATAGCTTTTTAATGTTTTTGCTGCGGCATTATACTGGAACGGGTAAATTACAACATTGCCGTTAACTGCGTCACGCAGCGGCCCAATGCCGGATAATGAAACAAAGCTTTCAGGAAGGAATTTGTTCTGTGTATATTCAGCGCCTTTGTTATATATATAATATATATTTTCAAAGCTTCTCACATTCGGATTCAGCGAACCTACCTGCGGTACGGGCGCAATGTTAACGTTCTGGATCTCTTTAACATCGTAATCTATAACCTGTACTGTGTTATTTCTATCTGAAGGAAGGAATATTGAAAAGCTTCTGTACTTAAGGTCTGGGCTTCCGCTTTTGTTAATATCTTTATTAAGTCCATATTGGAATTCAAATGTTGAAAGTAATTCACCATTTGATTCAAATTTCTCTTCACTGATATTGGAAGGATAATATTCAAATTCTATATAAGAAGAATTTGAGCTAATAATTTTATAATCGGGTTTAACTTCACCAAACAGGAAATCGCTCATATCCGGGGATTTCTTATCTGTATTGGATGAGCTTTTTGTAAATACGTCGCTGCCCTGTGCAAAAATGTTGGCACAGGCAAGTAAGATTAACGCAATCAGGGAATTTTTGAATGATTTCATTCTGGTAATATTAATTTTTTAAATAAAAAAACCGAAATTGAATAAATAGTTCAATTCGGCTTTATAAAAATCTTTAATAAAGAATATATTGCTAGCGGCATCCGTTTTTATAAAACCGAAATATAAACCTCTAACAATTATTCTATAATTTTTTACCCTCTTTATGAAGCAATATATATTGAGAAGTAAGAAATGTCAAGACAAAATGTGCCGAAAAAAACCTTAAAAAACGATATAAATCATAATATTTTAAACACTTAAATAGCTCATACTGGTTTCAAAAACGCTTAAAATATTAATATTATTTATATTGCTGCCCTGTGCCTGAATTGAAGCTTTATTTACTCCAACCGGACCCCATTCATAAGCTTTTGTTGGTCCAAACAGCCCGATTACAGGGATATTAAAACCAGAAGCTAAATGCATGATACCTGTATCATTTGAAATAAATAGTGAGGTTTTACTGATATTTGCTGCATTTTTCATTAATTCACCGCAAAATTTGGAATAAACCACTTCCGGATATTTTTTATTCAGGATCTTTTCAAGATTATCAATATATTTTTTGTCATCCGGACCTTCTGAAATGTAAAAATAAGCACCGGTTCTTTCAAATAGTAATTTCATCAGCTCAGCAAAATTTTCCTGCGGCCAAACATTCTTTTCTTTAGCCGCTCCGGGATGCAGACCTATAACTATTTTACTGGTATCAGGGAAATGAGCTCTGTAAAAATCATCAGCAAAAGCTTTTTGTTCTTTATTGATATCCAGGGTAATATAATTTTCTGATGGCACTATCCCGATCTCTTTAATTACGTCAAGGTTACGCTCAATTTGATGGACTTTCTTTGAATCCCATAAAAAATCTTTCTTGATATTAAGCGCATATCCCACCTTATTTTTCACAAAATCTTTTGACTTAACTCCAACCCTGTATTTTGCATTGGAATAATATGCCATCAGGTGGTTAGTAGCAGAAAATATGACTGATGCAGGAACAATAGCAAGCTCGGGCTTTTTTCCGCGAAGTGTTTTAATCAGCTCAACAAATTTTTCAAGTCCGTTTTCATAAAGGATAATATTATTTACCGGTGAATTATTGTTTTCAAAGATCTCCTTAAAATTTGTTGATTTCTTCGTGACCATAGTTATTTCAGCATCAGGGTAATGGCTTCTTATAGAGCGCAGCATAGGCACAGAGCACAGCATATCGCCAAGCTGGTGCCTTACAACAACTAAAATACGTTTAACATTATTAAGCTCTTCCTGTGAGGGTGAAATATCTTTTTCAAGAACAAAACCTTTGTAAAATTTCAAACCAAGATCGCCGAGTACTTTTTCTATTTTGCTCAAAAAAAGCTCAGTCTTTCTTTACTTCACGGTACTCAGCATCCTGTATCATATTAACATCGTATGACTTCTTTGGTGAAGTGTTATTGTTTTGTTTATTAACGTTCTGGCTGCGGGAATTATTTGCTGCGGCAAGGTTCCTTAAGAACCTTTTAATGAACAGGTAGACAAGGTAAATTAATATTGCAATTACTACATAACGCATTACTGGGCAGCCTTCCTTAATGAAGGGTTATAGTATTTTACCGCTGACTGGTCTGATTTGAAAATTTCATTCACCAGGTCATCAAAATCTGCGCTGTTGTTTACAAAATCAATTTCTTCACAGTTAACTATCATAATTTTTGTAGCTTTGTATCTTGAAAAGAAATAGTTGTAAGCTTCATTAAGGCTGCTGATATAATCTTCGCTTATCTCTTTTTCTATTTCGCGCTGTCTTTTCCTTATGTTCTGCATCAGCCTTTCAACCGATGACTGCAGGTATATAACCAGGTCCGGGACGACTATTCCCTTATCCAATCCTGTAACAACATGCTCATAAATTTTAAGCTCATCATCACTTAAATTCAGGTATGCAAATATCTTATCCTTTTCAAAAATATAATCGCTGACTACAAAGTTCTGGAAAAGCTCTTTCTGGTGAACTTCCTGAAGCTGCGAATACCTTTCAAGAAGAAAGAACATCTGGGTCCTGAATGCATATTCTTCCGGCCTAACATAGAATTTCTCGAGGAAAGGATTATCTTCAAAATTTTCAAGTATCAGCTTGGCATTCAGCCGCTCAGAAAGCATTTGGGCAATGGAGGTTTTCCCTGCGCCAATAACGCCTTCAACAGCTATATAGCTTAAACCTGAATTGGCAATATTACTTATCAAATGAGCTTACCCGGTTAACTTTGCATTTATCTTTGCTGCTATTGTAAAGGCTTAAAATATTTTTTTTCAAAACCGGGTGAATAAATCCCGGTATTATTTCAACAAGCGGTTTCAGTACAAAATTCCTTTCAGCCAGGTACGGGTGCGGTATTTTAAGGCTGCCTGAATTTACAGATTTGCTGCCAAAGAACAGGATATCTATATCAATTTCCCTGGCTTGCCACTTTCTGCTTTCTTTCCTGCCCGCAGTTCTCTCATAATCCTTTAGCAGCTTTAACAGCTCTGCAGGCTTTAAATATGTCAGAAATACTGCTGTACAGTTTAGAAAACAATTTTGATCTTTATATCCCCACGGTTCAGTTTCATAGATGCCTGATACTGCCAGCAGATTAAGCTGTTTGCTTAAAGAAAGAGTTTTTAATGCTTTTTTTAACTGTAATAGCCGGTTACTTTTATTTGACCCAAATCCCAGAACTGCTGTTTCCATCATTTACTTTTAATCACCTTTAACGGCATGCCTGTATTCAGAATGCTCTACTTCTACATAATCAGTCAGTCCCCCGAGAGGCGGTGAAGGCTTGCGTACATTGATGACAACTTTTTGCACCATATCAAAATTCTTAATGATCTTAAGAGCTATCCTGTATGCCAAAGCTTCAATAAGAAAGAACTTTTCTCCTGATACAACTTCTTTTATGAAATTATACGCCTTTTCATAATCCAGTGTTTTTTTCAGATCATCTTCAGCTTCTGCCTCAGTTACATCGCATGTCATTTCAGCGTCAATTTCAAAAAGTCCCCCGCTCATTCTTTCCGCATCAAGCACACCGTGATGAGCATAGAACTTCGCATTTTTGATCCTGATTATGGTGTAATTCATATAGTAATTTCAAATGCTTCAGTTGAAGCAAATTTATCTTTTTTTCTTCTTAACCTGTTTTTTAGCTTTTGGCTTTACGCTCTTGGAAACTTTGCTTTTCTTTTTTGTTACTTTTGCCGCAGGTTTTGTTTTCTTAACTTTTGCAGGTTTACTTTTAACTGATTTTGATGCTGTCTTCTTCAATGCTGCAGTTTTGGTTTTTGGAGCTTTCACTTTTGCTTTCTTTGCTTTGAATTCATCAAGTGCCAGCTTAACTGTTGAGCCCATTTCAGCGGGAGATTCAGCAACATAAATACCTGCATCCTTCATTGCTTTGATCTTGTCCTCAGCGGTACCTTTTCCACCTGCTATGATAGCACCTGCATGCCCCATTCTTCTTCCGGGAGGCGCAGTTCTGCCCGCAATAAATCCTACAACAGGTTTAGTTACATACTCTTTTACATATTCTGCACAGGTTTCTTCAGCATTTCCGCCAATTTCACCTATCATTATAATCGCATCTGTGTTTTTATCTTCGTTGAATAATTTCATTGCATCAATAAAGTTGGTACCTATAATTGGATCGCCGCCAATACCTATACAGGTTGATTGTCCGAGTCCTAATGCGGTTAACTGCGCAACTGCCTCATATGTAAGTGTTCCGCTTCTTGAAATAAGGCCAACTCTGCCGGGCAGATGAATAAAGCCGGGCATTATACCTATCTTGCACTCACCTGGTGTTATTATTCCGGGGCAGTTAGGTCCAATCATCCTGATATTCCTGCCTGCTTTATTAAGATCTTCAAGATAATTTTTTGCTGTTATCATGTCTTTTGTAGGAATGCCTTCTGTAATGGTAACAATAACATCAACACCGGAATCAGCAGCTTCCAAAATCGCATCAAGCGCAAATGCCGGGGGAACAAAAATTACAGCAGTATTGGCGCCTGCATTATTAACTGCTTCTTTGCATGTATTATAGATAGGCACTTTTTCATCAAACATTGTGCCGCCTTTACCGGGGGTAACTCCGGCAACAACGTTTGTACCATACTCTATCATTTGCCTGGTATGGAATGAACCTTCAGAGCCTGTTATGCCCTGCACCATTAATCTTGTGTTTTTATTTACTAAAACGCTCATTAATCGCTGCTTTCTATATTAAAAATTATGTATTTATTGTGGGAAGCACAAAAATAAGGATTAAATTTTTATGAAAAAATACCAGAGTATTGCTTAAAAAAATGAAAAAGCAGGTTATTATACCTGCTTTTTTCACCTGCTGCCTCCTGAATCAGAGCCAAATTCACATTTAGATCTGTTTACATTCTATAATATTCAGTGCTCCAGCTTAAGTAAATTATTGCAAAATTTCAAAAAATTTCCATCCGGTTTATTTCTTTCAGCTATCCAATACTTGCCGCCAGTTCTGGCTTCCAGTATCCAGAATGCAGGATTTGATCTATCCGGCTTTTCGTTCAGGTAAGAAGGCATCTCAAAGAAGTTTAGCTCTTTGAATTCATTTGCAAATGTATTCCAGTTCTCAATCGAAGTACTTTCATTCATATCCTGAAGAAGTTCTGACTTAACAGGAATGTTAGCCATGTACTCGTATTCTGAAAATGAGATTTCCTTTGCAGTATCAGTTGAGCCATCAGTATTTAATGCGGGAACAAATCTTCCGTTTGGCTGAGGCTTTAAAAAAGCTGCTCTTGAAAGGACTTTTACTGTGACCCAGGCTTTATCATCTTTTTTATTTATTGAAATTATTTTACATCTGTCATTTCCTGAAAAATATAAAAGCCTGAAAACATCGTGCCCGTTATATGTATAAATTACCGGCTCTTTTGCTTTAAGCAGGCTGCCTGAATAAGTAGAAAGCCTGGCCGTATCAACGGATGTTGCGTTATTATCTTTACCGGAAATGGTAACCGGATAATAATATCTTAATGTATCAGGATTATTTTTTTCAGTTGCTTCTTTGTTTTCAGTTTTAGGAATATTATCCTGTTTATTTTTCAGATCGCCCAATTTATCCTTTGCACCGCAGGAAGAAAGCAATACTGCAAGAAAAATCTTTACAGCAAACAACCCGATAAATGTTCCCGACTGGAAAAACAATATCTTTTTTTCGGACATATGAATTATTTTTTTATAGTTTAAATTTATTTTTTATTCAGATATTGCTTCCCTTTTACAGGCAAATTTTACTTCACCTGTAAAGGGTATCGCAATATTATTCAGATTAACCATGGAGAACACCGGGTTAACTGTTTTACGGAGCGATCATGGATCACTTATTCTTTATTGTTATATTAGCTTTACCAAGCTCAGTATCATTTTTATCAAATACTGTAAATGTATAATCACCTGCCTGTGGAATATACATTTCATATACCGCCCAGGTTGAAGAAGGATCTACATTCATTGACATTACTGGATTTGGCTGCCCCAAAATAAATCGTTTGAATTTTATCTCGTCCTGCCCGTAAGCCGAAGGGAACTTAACCAGTATATAAACAAAGTTCTCCTTCATAAAATCCATTTTAAGCTCCCTGGTTTCACCAACAGGCTCGCCGGTTGATGTTGTGGATTCACAAACAAATATAGTTTGTGTGAATACATTCCCTACTGAAAGCAATAAAGCTGTAAACATTATGGCTGTTAATATTTTTTTATTTTTCATTGTATTAATTAATAATCATTATAGAATTTA
>JAPUEV010000236.1 GCA_027492415.1 Ignavibacteria bacterium | reverse complement strand
GTAACAATTACAGCATCACCTACACTTTTTAATATAGCGCTAAGCCAGCGTTCATTTTCTTTAAGCTTGGTTTCCATCTGGTGCTTATATAGCGCCATCTCAATGCTTGAACGCAGGTAACGCTCTTCAAATGGTTTTAATATATATCCTAAGGGCTCTGTTAGTTTTGCTCTTTTTAAAGTCCTGTCATCTTCATAAGCTGTAAGATAAACAATAGGGATATTGTATCTTTTCCTGATTTCGGCAGCTGTTTCTATTCCATCGATATCGCCTTTTAAAACAATATCCATTAAAACCAGGTCAGGGCGCAGTTCTTCCGCACGGAGTATTGCCTCTTTACCCGTAAATACAACATCAGGCACAATGTAGCCAAGACCTTCAAGACAATTTTTGATGTCCTGGGCTATTATACCCTCGTCTTCAACTACCATTATACGCGGGGTACCGTTAAGATTTGTCACTTAACACCCTCTTTTTCAGCATAAAATTTTTCAATATTACGTATATAATTAAACCCTGTAATACAGGATTCGTTCCTAATACATCAAATTTACCCTTTTTTTCTGCTTTTTCCCTATTATTTTAGATAAACCTTTTTTAAAGATTCTTGATTTTGGAATATAAAGTTAACATTAATACGGTATAGCTACAATACCAGTTAACCGTTACCTAAATAAGAAATTATTTATATAATGCTTTTACTTCTCATATAAGAGAGTTAATTTTGTGAAATATGCTAAAATCCACAAATAATTTAAATATATTAATTTCCTGCGGTTCATATTCCTGGGGCGGTCTGGAAATGATCTCACTGGAAACCGCCCGAAAATTAAGGGAATCCGGATTAAATGTTAAGATTATTTGCTCTGAATTTTCCCAATTGGAAACTGAATCTCTTAAAAATGGTTTTGAAGTAATTCCGGTATTTTCAAAAAACAAAAAAACACTGGGTGCGATTACTAAGTTAAGAAAATACCTTAAGGCCAATAGAACAGATATAATACATACAAATCACTAGCACGATCTTTGGGTACTTACCCCTGCATTATATTTTGCAAAAAGTAAAGCAAAGCTTTTTCTTACCAAACATATGGGAAGCAGTGTTAAAAAAAATGATCCCCTTCACAGGTATTTGTATAAAAGGGTTAATAGTATATTTGCAATTTCTAAATATATCGAAGAAAATGTTATTGAAACATGTCCTGTACCAAAATATAAAGTTCACCTTCTTCCTGTTGGCATAGATATGTCAAGGTTTGATCCGGATAAATTTGATAAGGAAATTATTAAAAAAGAATATTCATTACCTGCTGATAAATTGGTTATAGGTATTGTTGGCAGAATGACCCCCGGGAAGGGACATGAAGAATTTTTAGAAGCAGCCGATATTATAAATAAAGAATACATCGATAAAGTTCATTTTACAATAATAGGTAATGCAAGCTTTGGTGAAGAAGAATACGAAAGGAAAATAAAACAACTTTCCAAAGAGCTTAATATTAACAATGTAACTTTCACCGGATTCACTCATAAGCCTGAAAGAATAACAGCAGCACTTGATATACTTGCTTTCCCTTCTCATAATGAATCATTTGGCAGAGTTCTGCTTGAAGCAATGGCATTAAAAATTCCAATTGCAGCCAGCGGTAATTCCGGCGTACTGGATATTATTATTGAAAACGAAACCGGCTTTTTATTTGAACCAAAAAATTCAAGTCAGCTTGCAGAAAAACTTGAATTATTAATTGAAAATCCGGTTTTAAGGAAAAAGTTTGCTGAAAACGGATATAAACGGGCTAAAGATGTTTTTTCATTTGATATAATGACAGAAAAACTAATTGATTTTTATAACAACTAATTTATGGGTAAAAGAGTCAGCGCAGGACTAATTATGTACCGCATTATAAATAATGAACCTGAGTTTTTCCTTGCACACCCGGGCGGACCTTATTTCAACAAAAAAGATGACGGACACTGGAGTATTCCAAAGGGCGAACCGGATGAAAGTGAAGATCTGCTTATTACTGCAATGCGTGAATTTAAAGAAGAAACCGGTATTACTCCTTCCGGGAATTTTATTCCGTTAGGCTCAATTGTTCAAAAAGGCGGTAAAGAAGTTTTTGCATGGGGATTTATGGGTGATCTTCCGGTAAATTATGTACATGAGTGCAATATGTTTGAAGAAGAATGGCCGCCGCATTCAGGCAAATACGTTGAGTTCCCCGAAGTAGATAAAGTTGCGTTTTTTAAATTTGAAGATCTTAAAATTAAAATAAAGGCAGCCCAAATACCGTTGATAGAAAGGTTATTGGATGAGTTAACTAATTAACAAAACAATATTAATAAAACTTTTGTATTATATTTTAAAGAATTATCCCTTCCATTCCTCTCTTAACAGAGCGTAAAAATAACCGTCCCAGAATTCACCGTTAAACTCAGTAACCTGTCTTTTCAATCCTTCGCGGACAAATCCCAATTTTTCGTAACATTTAAATGCCGGGGTATTGTATGAGTAAACATTCAGCTCAACTCTTCTTAACTTAAGATCATTGAATGCAAAGTTTAAAAGTTTTGTGATCATTTGTTCAGCAATACCCTTGCTGCGGAAGTTCTTATCCACAAATATTCTGCATAATGATGCTGTACCGTTTCGCCTGTCAACATTACCCAGTTCACACATTCCGGCAATATTAGTGTTATTAAACTCAGCCTTTAATATATAACGGGTTGGAATATTTTTTAATGTTTCAGAAAAATACGGGGTTAGCTCATCAATTGTTAAAGGATAATTGAATACAGGACCGCACCATTGTATCAGTGTTTTTTCATCTTCTGCCCATTTAATCAAAACAGGCAGATCTGATTCCTGTAAAGAAACTATTTTTATTTCATTTTTTATTTCAGCCATTTTGTCATTATATACCTTTCATGTACAGTAAAACCTGCATTTTTATAAACATTGTGCGCAGTTTCATTGTTTAGCTCTACTTCCAGCCTGATAGCATGATAACCTTTGCTTCTACCGAATTCTTCGGCAAACATTACAGCTTTCCTGCCTAACCCTTTTCCGCGAAATTGTTCATGAATATATAATTCATCTATGAATGCAGTTTCACCTTTAAACTCAATACTGAATGCAGAAGCAATTATTATATATCCTGCAATAGTGCTGTTGAAAATAATAAACCATGCAGTTCCCAGTGCTTCATTTTCAATAAGCTTCTGTAAAGCATACTGAATATCAGCATCAGAATAGATAATGTTCTCGTGTTTGTATAATTTTTCGATTAAATTTTTAAGGACAGGAATGTCTTCTGAAAATGCTTTTCTAAACTCTGTATTTCCGGGATTATCCAATTAAAACTTTAAAGTAATAAAATTAATTGCTAAATTTTTCCCATCACATAAAGCTGAGTAAGTGTCGGTACAGGGCTTCCGCCTTTTTTCTCTAATGTAACCGCAAATGCGTCTGCTTCCGAGATAGTAACCGGCATCATATGCATATCCCCTTCAGTGCCGGGCTTCATATCAAAAACACCTGCATCAATAGGTTTGCCATCCTTAAGTGCCCATAACTGATATTGTTTATCGGAGGGCGGCATTGGAAGGTTATTTACATTCAGCATAACCTGTTTTGAGTTCGGATTCCAGTATACCGTGGCAAATGACTGCGGCGCAATTTCCATCCCATTCAAATCAACAACTTTATTGCTCCTGTTCATTACCATTTTTAAATCTATGGATTTCTTCTCCATATCAAGCTTTATCTTCTCATACTCTAGCTTCATCTTATTATTTTCATTTACTACAGCTGCCATCTGATCCTGGGTACCTTTAAGCTTTGTATAGAATACTATATTACCAATAATATTAAGCGCAAGAAACACCCATACTGCAGCCATTAAGTAACGGTATTTATGAGGTCGCTCATAATAATTAGGTACATTATTCTGTTGGTGTACCGTTTGCACACCGGGCATATTTTCAGATAAAGACAGAACATTAGACGATACAGTCCCTTCGATCTCATCTATCTTATCTAAAACAGATTGTCTCAATTCCGGGCGGGGGTTCTTTTTAAATGATGCAGAATAAGAAACTAAAGCATTTTGAATTGCTTCTATTTCAGCCTTCACTTCAGGATGTTCTGAAGACATCGCTTCCACTTCACGGGCTTCCTTTTCAGATAATGCCCCTGCTGCATAAAGTTCAAGTACTCCGGACGATATGTATTCTTTTATATTCAATATTTAATGCACAGACAGACCTAAAGTTAACACAAATGTCTATGCTACTTTTATTATTTATGTATAAATATTTCTTAAATTATTTATTGCGCTGCGTATTCTTGTTTTTACAGTACCAAGCGGAATACCAAGTTTCTCGGAAGTTTCAGCCTGGGTAAATCCCTGGAAATATACTAATTCTATTAATACACGGTGATCAGGTGCCAGCTTTTCAACCATTTCTTTTACCCCGATATGTTCAGGATTAAAGCCTGATGAGGGGTTTTCTTCAATTATATTTACGTAATCTTCAATATCCTGGTTTTGTCTGGAGTTCTTATATTCTTTAGAGCGGATCTTATCAATTGCAAGATTCCTGGCAATATTTCCCATCCAGGTTACAAGTTTTGCTTTACCGGCATCATAAGAATCAATGTTCTTCCATATCTTGACAATTACTTCCTGCAGAAGGTCCTCTGCTGTTTCATCGCTTTTTACAATTCTTGCAATAATACCAAATAACAGGCTGGAATATTTATCATACAATATACCAACTGCTTCCCTGTTCTTATTTTTCAGGGCTGCTATTAGCTGTTCTTCGGTTATTTCCTGCAGTCGGTTTTTCAAGTTATGGATGACTTATGCAAAGGTGAACAAAAAATGTGATTTATTCAATTATAGAATTTATACCAGAACAATAGGGGCTGATCAAGCCCCTATTGCATCAATATTTATATTTAATCAATTAAGATACTGGACATCGGTTGGTACGATGAAAATACTTTCGGGTACATCTGAAGTAATATCATAACTTAATGCTTCAATGGAATTACCTTCGGCTGTGTTTCCAACCCAGCGTTTCAGCATAAGGTTATCCTGGTACATATAGTAATCGCTGGATGCATGGTCACTTCCTACAGTCTGCGAAGCAATTGTATACTTTACACATTCCAAGCCAAGGACGCTTTCAGAGCCAGATCTTGAATTACTGCTGAAGATAGTACCATCGTTACCAAGATCAAGAATATAAACTCCTGTCTGCATACCAACATAACTCATATCAACTGCATTCTTTGAGCCGAATTTACCGGCAGAATTTGAAATAATATTATATATTTTGCCTTCATCTTTAAGTATGTAAATATTAGTTGTTGATGAATCAGGCTTACCGGCATTATCATATTTTACAAATTTGATCTTGCTGCCGTTTCTGAACATCTTCATCCTGCTTAATATAGTACCGGATGCATTTTTTAAAACGTATTCAACAGTATATTTTGTGTCAAATGTCTGTGAATAATTCTGTGGGCAGTATAAAACAGTACAAAATAATATTAATATTAGAAAATTAATTTTTTTCATTTTCAATTTAAATTATTATTGGATGGATTTGTGATTCAAATATAAACGTTTAAAAATTAGCAACAAAAATATATTTCTTAAAGTAAGGTGAATTAACAGGTTACACTGTAAAATTAATCGTTATTTCAAAATAGACATTTTCATATTATATTGCTTTATATATGACAGAAAAACCGGCAACCGGGAAAATACTGATTTCAGAGCCCTTTTTAAATGATCCTAACTTCAAAAGGACAATTATTCTGCTTACCGAGCACAGTGAAGAAGGCTCAGTTGGCTTTGTTATGAACAAACCAACTGATTACCGTATTCATGAGGTAATTGAGGACTTCCCTGAATTTGATGCCGTAGTATATTATGGCGGACCCGTTCAGCTGAACTCTTTGCAATTTATTTATAAAGGCGAAGATCTGATCGACGGCTCAATTGAAATAATGCCCGGTTTATATTGGGGCGGAAGCTTCGATATTTTAAAAACACTGATATCCGCAAATGCCGTATCTCCCCGGGACTTCCGTTTCTTTTTGGGATATTCCGGCTGGGTAGATGGCCAGATTGATGATGAAATAAAAATTAATTCCTGGATAGTATCGCGCACAACTATTGAAAATATTTTTTCCGCTGAGCCGGATAAGCTATGGCGGGAAACTTTAAAATCCATGGGTAAAAAATTCGCTTTGCTTGCAAGCTTCCCTGAAAATCCAAGCGTAAATTAAAAATTAATCATACTTAATATATAATATGTATACAACACTACTTTCGCTGCATTCAATATTCAGATGGCTGGTTATCATTGGAGTTATTTATACTTTGTACAGGGCATATTCAGGATTAATGAGTAAAAGAGAATTCAGCAAAGCTGACGGCAATGCAAGGAAGTTCACTTTAATACTTGCGCACCTGCAGCTTGTAATGGGGTTGATCATGTATTTTACAAGTCCCCTTACCCAGTACTTCATCAGTAATTTTAAAGCTGCTGTACCGGTAAAGGAATTCAGGTTCTACGGCATGGAACACAGTATTACAATGGTCATTGCAATTGTGCTGATAACTATTGGTTCAGCACTTTCAAAGAAGAAGCCGGCAGATGCAGCAAAGTTCAAAGCGCTTGCGATATGGTTTACTATTGCATTGATACTTATATTAGTAATGACACCCTGGCCATTCTCAAATTTTTCACAAAGACCATTCTTCAGGTTTTAGCCTGAAAATTTTAGATCTATCATTAATATTTCGGGTCTGTTGCCTGTCCTTAACGGGGGACCCCATGACCCGACACCGCCAGAAACATAATAATGTGTGTTCCCTTTCCTTTTATAACCCATGCTTACTTCGTAAATCTTTTTTGTGATATAATTGAACGGCCAAAGCTGCCCATGATGAGTATGTCCTGATAGCTGTAGATCAATCCCGTTCTTTTCAGCATCTTCCAGGTGAACCGGCTGGTGATCCATTAATATCATTGGCAGCTCTTTGTTTACTCCCTCAAGCAACACGTTCATGGGCTTACGGATTATTCCGGCAAAACCTTTTGAAGCCCTGTCTTCCCTGCCAACCAGATAAAATGAATCATTAATTAATACAGACCTGTCACGAAGCTCAGTGATGCCGTGCTCAGTGAGATAGTTACAAGCCGCCTCTGCGCCGCCAATATATTCATGGTTGCCGGTTATGGCATAAACACCGTATTTTGCCTTAAGTTTTCGAAGCAGCTCACCGGCATTTTGTTTTATGACAGGACCGATATCTTCATCAACCACATCACCCGGCAGCAAAATTATATCTGCGTTAATTGCATTAATTTTATTAACTATCTTACTCAGCCTCTTCCTGTTAATAATTGTGCCAAGGTGAATATCTGAAGCAGCTGCAATTCTTAATGATCTAAGCTTACCTGCCTTTTTATTAATATCAAGATCAAGCTTCCTTATCACCGGGTTGGAGGCATTGATATACCCGGATATTACAGTGAGGAGCACTAGTACATTCACAATGAAGAAGAAGATGAGCTGATATTTTTCAGAATAAAATGTGGCAGTGAAAAATCCGATGAATAAATTTAACAGCCTGATAATATCAATTATAATTACAGAAAGCAGGTAATAAACCATAGCACCCAGCCAGAAAGAGCCAACCCATACAAAGAATGCTGAAAGCGGGTTCAGGAATTTCCGCTCAAGGAACCTGCCTATTATATATGACGAAAACAGAAATAGATATAGAACGCTGTAAATTGTTTTAAATTTTTCAGGCAGGGCGTGCAGACCTGTGATATATATATAATAGTTTACAAGGGAGTAAACAGTTAAAACAATGGTTAAAAATATTGCAAATTGTGATTTTTTCAATAAAAATTAAGTAGTTTGTTTATTTTAAGACGGATATATAAGGATTTTATTTTATGTTTTGTATTTATCTTATGCATTAAAGTCACAGGATAAATATTTTTACTTATTCAGTATAATATAATTTACCTGGGCAACTGCAATGAGTGTGTTATTCATATCATAAAGATCAACAGCAACCGGTGCAAGTGTTCGGCCGTGTTTGATAACCCTTGCAATTGCGCGTACATCTGTTCTGCAGGCTGCAAGGAAGCGTATGTTCATATCAGTTGTGGTTATCGCTGCATCGGCTCCGGCGAGTGTAAGCAAAGCAAATGCGCTTATGGAATCAGCTACGGTCATAAGCAGCCCGCCGTGGAATGATTCATATATACCGTCATATTTCTTCTGATGTTTTACAATTGCTTCGCAAATACCGCTCTCCATTTCAATGAACTCAAACCCGAGAGTTTCGACTATAGGTATTTTCTTTATTCGCGAAAGAACATCCTGCCTTACTATCTTATTTTCCATAATTATTTTTTATTCTTTTTAATTCCTTTTTTTAAATGGTCGGTTAATGATACACGTTCATCTATCATAATTGCTTCTGCGAGCAGACCGCGGAGAACGGGTTCATTTATATCTTTTACCGAGGAATAATGTATCATTGATATATTGGTTTTATCAAGCGGCTTAAGCAGCCCTTCTTCATTTGCCATCAGGTTGCCCCTGCAGAATCCAAATACTGCGCCTTCCTTTATCTTCCCGCCGGAGACTGATGAAGGCCAGAGGAAACATATCCTCGAGCTTCCGTAGTAATGCGGTACCCCATAAGTAAATTTCTCTGTGGCACCGGGCAGCATTCCGCATACTAGCTCATGTATCCTTGAGGCGATCTTTTTTTCGTTTGGTGGAAGCTTTGATATGTATTCTATTATTGATGGCATTTAAAAAAAAGGAGTGAACTAATTCACTCTTTTTAAATTTTCACCCGGTAAACTTCTGTCACCGGATGATATAACTATATTAAAATAACAGTTAAACTTTTTCAATTTCCTTTTTGCCTAATAAGCCTGTTGGCTTAAACAGAAGTATTAATATTAATATCCCAAAGGCTATTGCATCGCGGTATGTGGGAGATATATAACCCGTAACGAAAGTTTCGAGCAGGCCAATTATCATGCCGCCCAGTGCAGCGCCGGGAATGTTACCAATTCCGCCAAGGACTGCCGCAACGAAGGCTTTTAAGCCGGGAAGGATACCCATAAGCGGATCGATGCTTGGATAGTTGAGTCCGTACAAAATACCCGCAGCCCCTGCAAGTGAAGAACCGATGATAAATGTGAAGCTTATAACAGCATTAATATTTATACCCATCAGGCTTGCAGCAGTGGGGTTAAATGATACTGCCCGCATTGCCGTGCCAATTTTAGTTTTCATTACAATAACCCTTAATACAAGCATTAACAATCCCGCAGTAACAAGTACAACAACCGGGTTAGAGCCGATAACTGCACCTGAAAGATTTACGAGCGGTTTGTTTTCAAGAAGCGAGGGGAATGACTTGGGGTCAGCGCCGAATACAAGCTGTCCGCCGTACTCAAGGAAGAGCGATACACCGATAGCCGTGATAAGTATTGTCAGCTTGGGTGATTTGCGGAGAGGCTTATACACCAGCTTCTCTATGGTAAAGCCAAGCAAACCGCATACAATCATTGAGCCAATTAAAATAAGAAAAGCCATTCCAAGCGAGGCATAACCGGATACGGTTCCAAATGCAAACAATATACCAAGGTAGTATCCTGAAAATGCACCGATCATGAACACATCACCGTGGGCAAAGTTGATAAAACGCAGAATGCCGTATATCATAGTATACCCTAAGGCAATTAAAGCGTAGATGCTGCCCAGTGAAAGTCCGTTAAATACCTGCTGTATAAACTCTGTCATATGTTAAATAGCGAAATAATTAAATAGTGAAATAGCGAATAATTATATAGTGAAATAGTGACATGCGAAATAGCGATAAAAAATCATTTCTTGTTATTCTTAGCGGTTTTCCTTGAAACAGATGTAATCTTTGTTATTTCTATTGATTCCTGGTACAATGAACTTAGTTTTTTCTCCGGCATAATTTCTGATTCTATTAATAATTCCATCCAGAATGCAGATTCATCTGCTTCTTCGACTACAATGGAAAGTTTTGAATAAAACTCAGCATTTGATCTTGCCCTTGTTGCAGCTCTGAAATTTGCCCCGACCGAGCAGCCGGATCTTAATAACTGTCTGCCTATAATTCCTGCTTCTTCCGTTTTTGGCAGAGACCTGAATAGCTTAATGATCCTTAATGCAAATTGTTTTGTGCGATCTCTGAATTCATCATTAAATCCCATAAGGGGATCCTTTCTAAATTTTCGATTTTACAACAGACCTGATTAAATAATTTTCACTATTTCACCACTTCACTATTCCGCTATTTATTTTACGGTTGAACTGTTTCTTTGAATTTGAATTCGCCGCCTTTAATTTCAAGAATTACTGCGGGTTTTACTGCATTACGCTGTTCATTGATTGATATTTTACCGGTAACTCCCGAGAAATCTTTTATCTTTGCAAGCTCATTTTTAACTTTTTCAGGATCGGTTACGCCGGCTTTTTTCATTGCTTCAAAAAGTATCAGGCCTGCATCGTAAGCGAGGAAAGCCATTGCATCAGGCATAGCATTATATTTTGCTTTATATTTCTTTATGAACTCCTGTATCTTCGGGTCGGGATTTTCTGTGGATACGTGTGTTGAGAAGTAGCATCCTTCAAGGGCATCTTTTGCTTTGCCTTCGGTCAGCTTTTCTGATTCCCAGCCGTCACTGCCTATGAGCGGGCAAGTTAAGCCGATCTCGCGTGCCTGGATTGATATTAAATTAACATCTGTATAGTATGCGGGAATAAATATCGCTTCGGGGTTTTTGGCT
>JAPUEV010000235.1:2512-10932 GCA_027492415.1 Ignavibacteria bacterium | reverse complement strand
TTCCTTTTGCGGGCATACAATAGATTTGATGATTCGGAATCACTGCAAATGGTTATCCGCACACTTCTTCAGATGGCAAGAGGCGGAATGTATGACCATTTAGGCGGGGGATTCCACCGCTACTCAGTTGACCGTTATTGGCGTGTGCCGCATTTTGAAAAAATGCTGTACGACCAGTCGCAGCTGGCTGTAAATTACCTCGAGGCATTTCAAATAACAGGTGATAATTACTTTGGTGATGTTACAAAGGATATACTGGCATATGTGAACAGGGTGATGAGAGATAAAAACGGCGGGTTTTATTCCGCTGAAGATGCAGAGTCAGCTATAAACGCAGCTGACCCGCATGAAAAGGAAGAGGGCGCCTGTTATGTATGGACAAAGAAAGAAATATTTGAGCTGCTTGGTGATGATACTGATATCTTCTGCTATTATTACGGCGTAAATGATCACGGCAATGCGCCGCAGGGCAGTGACCCGCACAGCGTGTTTGTAGAAAAAAATATTCTATATATTAAACATACATTATCAGAAACATCCAATGAGTATGAAGGATCAACTGACGAAATTAACAGGATACTTAAGGAGTGCAGGGAGATACTTTTCCGTGAGCGTGAAAAACGCCCGAAGCCGCACCTCGATGATAAGATACTTACTTCATGGAACGGGCTGATGATAAGCACTTTTGCCAAAGCTTACAGTGTTTTCAATACAGCTTCATATCTTACTAGCGCAAAAGGCGCTGCGGATTTTATCATAAAGAACCTGTATGATGCAGAAAGTAAAAAACTGCTCCACAGGTACCGTGATGGTGAAGCAAAAATTGATGCGACGCTTGATGACTTTTCATTCTTTGCACAGGGACTGATCGATCTTTACGAAGCCTCTTTTGATGAAAGCTATCTTAAGCTTGCAGCAGAGCTTACGGGAATAATGATAAATGATTTCTATGATGAAGCCGAAGGCGGATTCTTTGATACTTCAGGCAATGATAAGAGTATACTTGTAAGGACAAAGGAAGATTATGACTCCGCGGAGCCGACAGGGAACTCCGTGGCAATTATTAACCTGTTAAGGCTTTCAGCATTGACAGGTAACACCAAATGGTATGATATGGCTTACAGGTCTGTGCTTGCATTCAGCGGAAAGCTGGAAAGGATGCCGTATGCTATGCCGCAAATGCTTGTTGCGCTGGAGCTGCTGCTGAATAAGCCAAAGCAGATAATTATTGCAGGAAAAACCAGTGATGAAATGGCATACAGAATGCTTCGGGAGGTTTCGGCGAGGTTTATACCGGGGAAAGTGGTTGTAAGTATTGAGCCTGATAAGGCACCGGAAAGCATTACATTCGCATCAAAGATTGTTCAGCCGGGCAACGAAACAACAGCATATGTTTGTGAGAACTTTGCCTGCAGGCTTCCTGTGAAGACGCTTGATGAATTTGTAAAGATACTGGAAGAGACAGGCAGTGAAGAACCTTGAGCTGAAAGTTAAATGCAAAAGTCACCGGGCTGCATTAAAAGCTGTTAAGCTGCTTCATGCTGAGTATGGGGGTATATTAAAGCAGAGGGATGTATATTTTAATATTTCGCCCGGCAGGCTAAAATTAAGAACGATAAATAAAACTGAGCATCAGCTGATATATTATAAAAGACACAATAAAAAAACAGCGAAGATAAGCAATTATTATATTTCAGAAATCACTCATCCCAAAAGAGTTGAGAAAATTCTAAAGGAAATTTACGGGATCAAAGTGATAGTTTTAAAATCACGTAAATTGTATTTATGGCAGAATGTCCGCATTCACATTGATACAGTTAATACACTTGGCAAGTTCATAGAATTTGAAATTGTGTGCAGATCTCAAAAAGATGAAAATGAATCCGCCGAAAAAATGAATTATCTCAAATTTCTTTTCGGTATCCAAAACAAAGAAGTTTTAAAATATTCATATTCAGATATGCTAATAAAAACTAAAGAAAGGAGCTAAATATGTTCTTATGTCAATGGTCGCTGGATATTGTATTCGGTAAACAGGGTGAGGCTTTAAGGATAATTAAGGAGTGGGGTGCGGAGAAAATGAAAAGCTCGGGTTTTAAGAACTCAACCCAGTGCAGAGTATATACGGGTTATATCGGCAGCTCACCTGCTCATATAGTTGATGAATATGTATTCAGCTCACTTGATGAGTTTGAAAAAGCTTTGGCAGATATGGCTAAACCTCAGTTTAAACAGTTTGCTGAGCAGCTTGCCAATGTTATAATTCCGGGAACCCAGAAATGGAATATATTTAAGATAGCAGAATAGAGTGTAGTAGCCGGAATGTACTAACGTAAAATAGCTAATTTAGTTATGGTATAGCCGAAATTATTGTTGCATATTATCCCATGATGAAATATATAACAATAACATTACTAACCCTTCTGATTATCTTCGCTTCGTGCGAGAGCCCGGTGGATATGAACCGTGAAGGCAGCAAGCTTTCAGGTTATGTCACACACCATGATTCAATACTTTACCTTACCGGTGGATTCTACTCTATTTCAATTTACAGTGCAGATAGTGTTAATCCATTCAACAGGGTACCGGTGCGCAGCGATTCATTAAACCTGAAGCAACGCGACTGGCTGTATGAAACCCCGTTTGATATGGATAATATTCCGGACGGCAATTATTATATAGCAGCAACGTGGTCAAAGTACCCCAGAGTACCAAATGAAGTACCAATAGTACTTGGTACATACGGATGTGATACAATTCTTAATTGCACTGCACATAAGATTGTTAAGTATCCCAATTATGACGGTAAGTTCAGGAATATAATGGCCTGGACAGATCCGGCAAAAAGATTGTTTTAGTTAGTTATATTGAGAAAATTAAAGGCGGGTTTTTAACCCGCCTTTTTTTTATGCTGTATTTATTTAATATTTAATTGCTTTCCCTGTGAACTTTATCTATTGAAAATGCCGGTATGCAGACTGAAATATACTCAACCGGTTCATCAAATGGATTTGAATACCTGATGCGGGTTCCTTTATGAATTAAAATTGAAGTATTCTTTTCAAGTATAACAATCTCACCGTTTATATCAAATTGTTTTTTACCTGAGATAATGTAAGTTATCTCATCAAACTCAGGCTCCTGGTATGGTTCACTCCAGCCTGGTGGAGCTATCATATGAGCAAAGCTGATATTACCTGCATTAACACTTGCCAGCCCGAAAAATTCTTCTATCAGCTTACCATCATTTGTTGGTACTTTAAAAGGCTCTTTCTGAATTACATAACTTTGCGGCAATCCTGCTCCTTTAATGTTATTGTGAACTTAGCCCCGTTTATATATTTGGGGTCCAGCTGAATATCAGCTCCTAAAATATCGCAAAGTTTTTTTACTATAGAAAGTCCAAGCCCGGTGGAGTTTTCATTCCCTGTAGGCCTTGCGCTTAGTTTAGCAAAATTAAGGTATAACCTTTCTTTGTCTTTTTCAGTGAATCCGGGACCTTCATCGGCTATTTCAAATTTGATCGTACTATCAGCAGAGTAAAATTTGATCGATATATTCTTGCCGTTGGGTGAGAATTTTATTGCATTGGTAAGCAGGTTTTCCAGAACCTGGTAAAATAATGTGAAATCTGTTTTAAGGAAACACTCTTCCTGTACATCTTCGGAAGTAATTTCTATGCCTTTATTTATTGCAAGCACACCAACATTATTAAGCAGCTTTGAAATAATTTTGCCGGTTGTGAATTCAGAAATATTAAGCTTGATCTTGCCTTCTTCTATTGCCCTGTAATCAAGCAGCATATTCACAAGGTTTACCATTCGTTTTGACTGTTCCTTAATGTTATCAAGCATTTCATCGACAAACAGGGATTCATTTTTATTGCTGTTTATAAGCTTGGCAGAGGAAAGTATGCTTTGGATCGGGTTTTTAAGGTCATGAGCAACAATACCCATAAGGCTGTTCTTTTCGTCATGCAGTATATGCAGCTCACTGTTCAGCTTGCTTACATCCTGCAGTGCTTTAGAAAGAAGCAGGTTTGATTCTCTTTCTTTTTCAAAATCCTTTTTGATTTTCTGTGTTTCGTATTCAATATCAAGCTGTTCAATTTTAAGCTGGATATTTTTTTCAAGGTGGTCAGTGTGTTCTTCATAAAGCTTCCTGTAGAGCCTTGCAATTTCATCAGCGTTCCCTGTCTTTTCGTGAATATCTATCACACGTTTAAGCAGTGTGAATTTTATCTGTTTTTCGCCTGCTTTATTCAAAATATCTATTGCCTTTTCAAAATTAATTCTAGCCTCATCAATTTTGCCCTGTTTAACCAGAATATCGCCTAATAACCTTAATCCCAAAGCCTCGAAATCATAAAAATTGTGTTTTCTGCAAATGGCAGCCTGCCTCAGTGCAATCTCTTCAGCTTTTTCAAAGTTGCCTGAATCAAATTCAGCCAGTGAAATAAAATGCATGGCATTAGCTTCGGCAAAAAGATCAAGATTTATCTTTAACGAGTCATTGAGATATTTTATCGCTTTTTCTTTATCGCCCAGCTGGTAATAACATGCGCCAATTGACATAAGTGATGTCTGCAGTGGATCTTTCAGCCCGCTTTGCTCTGCTATATCTAGAGAAAGCATGCAGTATTCAAGCGCTTTTTTATAAAGCCTCAGGCGGTTATATAATGAGCCAAAATCCTGGTATATCCTGTGAAGGTTCGCGTAGTTGCTTGATTCTATGCTGGCCTGCTCGCTTAGATAATAATACTTGATAGCTTCTTTATAATCATAAAGCCTGAAGTAATTTGTGCCTATACCGCGCAGTACTTCAGCTTTTAATTTTTTATCGTTTACATGCTCAAGCTCTTTTAAACAGGTAAAAAAATTATTCAGTGAATCAAAATAATTTCCTAATATAAGGTAAGTAATTGCAAGATTAAATCTTGCCATAACAGAGTTCTCGTGGTCATTGTTGGTTAACGAGTCTGTTAATACTTCTTTTAATATCTGAAGTGCATCAGAAGGATTTGTCTGCCTGATCTCTGCAGCATCTGTTATACGGGTAGTTAATGTATTCATAAAGATAGTTTGTTATATGTAACCATTTTTAATGGTTAAAATTTAACGATAATTATTGTTTGCTTCGAAATTTTGAAAAATCTATGTAAGAATATAATGTAAATCCATTAAAACCGTTTAATTCTTATACAATTTACAAAGGATTTATTAATATTATATAACGTAAAAGAGTTAATTGTAAGTATATTTTAAAACAGTTATTTATCGTTCTTTTTCAGGGTAATAATGAATTTTGAGCCATTGCCTTCATCGCTTTCAAGCTTTAAGCTTGCTTCTATGAGCTCGCATAATTTTTTAACTATTGAAAGCCCAAGCCCTGTAGAGTGCTCATTGCCGGTTGGCTTTGCGCTGAGCCGGGCAAATTTATTGAACATTTTCTTTTTATCTTGTTCACTGAATCCCGGACCCTGATCGATCACTTCGATATTTACTTTTTTATCATCATCAGTGATCTTTAGAATAATGCTTTTGTATTCACCTGAAAATTTAATCGCATTAGAAACAAGGTTCTGCAGAATTTCATATAAAATTACTTTATCGGTATTTATATTAATATCAGTTAATGAATCCTGTAAGACGAGGCTTAACTTTTTCCTTTCAGCTTCTTCCCTGAAGTTCTGAACCAGCTCACGGCACAGGGAGTTTACCTCTGTTTCAGCTATCCTGGTTTTCATTTCACCCTGGTCTATTGCATTATGATCAAGCAGCTTTTTTATTATGTTGAACATCCTGTCTGTCTGGCTGATAATATTTGCAGTATATTCATCCTGTTCATCTTTGGGCAAATCGGAGCTTCGTTTTATAATGCGGGCAGTTGAAAGAATATTCTGCAGCGGATTTTTGAGATCATGAACCGCAATTGCCATAAATTCGTTCTTTTCATCATTAAGCTCTTTAAGCTTTACATTAAGCTTTTTAACATCTTCAAGCGCCTGACCAAGCTCAATATTCTTTAACCGCTGTATCTCTGCTTCTTTTTGTGCCTGTTCTATTTCAAGCTGAGTAGATATATTTTTTGCCCTTAGCTCTGCTTCTTCTTTAAGCAGCTCCATTTCTTTACGGTATGCTATCTTAAGATGAGCCAGTGCATTTTCTGCGTCATTAACTTTTTCATAGGCTTCAGAAAGTGATTTGTGGAGCTCATGTATTGATCTTTTCATCCCAAGCTCTGTAGCTATTGCCAGGGCTTTTTCAAGGTTTTCTTTTGCTTCTTCAATGTTATTTTCAACCAGCTTAAGCTGGCCCACTGTACCGAATATTTTAACTAACCCGCGTTTATCATCAAGCGAGTCCTTTAATTTCCTGCTTTCTTCAAAAAGCCTGTATGCTTCAGGGATATTATTTATCTGGATATTTGTTTCTGCAATATGATCAAGCGCTATAGAGGCTCTGCGCTTATCATTCCTGTTTAATGCTAAATTCAGCGCATCATTTAAAAACTTAAGAGATTCATCATAATTGCCAAGAAGTGTATGGGTTAAGCCTATATTTATGTTTGTTACTAGAAGCGATTCATTATCGTTTTCATCTTCGGCGATATCCAGTGCCTGGGAATAGAATTTTAATGCGTTTTTATAATCTTTGATATTAGTATAAATGAGCCCGATATTAGAAAGGACAATTGCTATTTTCTTGTTCTCTTTTTCTTCTTCGTATATCTTTAGTGCTTTAAAATAAGATTTTAAAGCATTTGCATAATTATTCAGGTTGTCATTTATTACCCCAACGCAATTAAGGGCATCACCCATAATCCTCTTCTCACCGGTCTTTTGTGCAATTTTAATAGCTTCGGAAAGGAATTTCATCGCCTGCGGATAATTTGCAAAAAGCTCATTGCAAACTCCCAGGGCATACAGGCTCATTGCCTCAAGGGTTTCATCTGCTGATTTTAAAGCCTGAACATACACAAAATTTGCAAGTTCTATGGCTTTTTGAGGCTCACTGAATTTCATTTTGTGAACATCATCCAGCAAATTGTAAAGCTTTTCGTTATATCCTGCGGGCAGATTCATATTAATAATGCAATATTGCAAAGATATTCAATAATTGAAACAGAAATATCGTTATTTTTAAAACCGGATAAATATTATACAATAAACAGGAAGATTACGATAAGTTTGAAATTTTGATAAAAAAAAACGGCAGAGTAAATCTGCCGTTTTTCACCTGAAATAATATTTATTTTATCAAAACCATTTTCATCTGCTGAACGAACTGGTTTGCAGTAATTTTATAGAAATATATTCCGCTTGCAAAAGATACAGCGTTCCATGATGCCGTATATGATCCGGCTTCAAGATCATTGTTAACAAGCGAAGTAACCAGCTTACCCGTTACGTCAAAAATTTCGAGCTGAACGTAAGAAGCTTTTGGAATATCGAATTTAATATTCGTTACCGGGTTGAACGGGTTAGGATAATTCTGGAACAGGCTGTACACCTTCGGAATATCGCTTCCATTATTGGTTATTGCAGTAAATGATGTTGTTGCGCAGGTTGTATTTGTGAACGGTGAGATACCAATACAGTTCTTTGCATATACCCTGTAGCAATATTGGGTGTTTTGTGTTAGTCCGGCATCAGTATATAATATAGTGTTTGCAGCAACTGAATCCCTTGGAGTCCAGTTTGTACCGCCGTTTGTGCTTCTTTCAATAAAGAATTTATCTTCATTTGCTGAGCTATCAACCCAGTTTATCCTGATACTTGTACTGCCAAGAACTGTTGATGTTAATGAATTACCGGGAGATTTGGGAGCTGCAAGCTCTGAACCGTTGGCAGCTACCGGAGCAACAGCGGCATATTTTCTTGCCCTGATCCAGTCAACGGAAATTGAGCCGGAACCGGAAGCGATTCCGCCGATGCCTATTTTTAGGGGAACATCTTTTGGAAGCTCATTATCTGTTTCAGTCCATGTACCTGCACCGGGGAAGGTAGCTTTCTGGCTGCCGGTTGCTAACCATGTAAAAGCCCATAAGCCAACCGGGTTAGTTGCAGGGAATGTTGTTGGAGTAAAATTATGACCATTGCAATACGGTGTAGAGCCGCTTAATGGCGATTTGCTAATTCTAACATTACTGTTACCCATTAATATAGCCATACTAAGATATGTTCCTGTATTTCTTATCCAGTATATTCCGGGCCAGTTGCCTGATGCCGCGGTAACCTTAGCTTCCTGGGTATATATTTCAGTATTAGAAAATGAGCTGTCAGAAGACCAAATACCGCTGCTTGACCAGGAAAATGTTGCTATACCTGTAGCAAAAGTTGCACTGTTGCCAGTACCGCATGAGGATACTAATCTGCCTAAAGTATTATTGTCAAATCCTTCATAAAATGAAAATGTGGA
>JAPUEV010000235.1:0-2412 GCA_027492415.1 Ignavibacteria bacterium | reverse complement strand
AGGTCCAGCCGTTAAAACAGTTACATGCCTGCGAAAAAATAATATCTCCCGAAAATATGAGAGAAAAAATAATGATTAATTTGAGTATATTTTTATTCATTAATTCTCCTGTTAATAATTTTTTGCGATGCTCATTTGTCAATTTGAATAACCGAATATAATCTAAAATCAGGTTTTAAACAATAATCCTTCTGTTGAAATTAATACCGTAAAGCAAGTATAAGTATATATAAGGATAAATATCAGAAATATTTCTGACAAAAAATTACTAAGTCTAAATAGCAGTATTAAGTTCATATTAAAAACAATATATCAATATTATATTTGTATGGTGTAAATGTGTTCTTTAAAATAATTCTTACACCAGGAGCTAACTCAACATGAAGCGTTTTACTGCATCTGTCATGACAGCTTTTATGCTCATGGCAGCGTGTTCTGTATTATATACCCAGGTGAATAATAATATCAGGTTAACTGAATCATCAAACGGTTATAATATAGAATTCAGTCTTCCTGCATACAATACTGAATCTGTAATTAAGGAAGGCGAATCATTTGATATCATTAACGTAAATGATTTTGGTATCACACCAGAAACAGGATTACCAATGTTGCCTCAGCTCACCTTCATTCTCATCATAAATAAAGCAGAATTATCGCCTTCGGTTTCAATCCTTAATGAAAGATCGGAAGAAAACTATCTTCAGCATAAAATTATCCCAACCCAGGAACCATGGATAAAGAACAAAATGCTGAGTGACCGTCCTTTTAAAATTAACCGCAGCTATTATCTAACAACAGGCAGTATTTCCGCTCCGACGGTTAAAGTATCTGAACCGTTCATACTTGGCGGGGTAAAAGCTGTAATGATAACAATTTTACCTTTCAGGTATGACCCATCATCAGGGAAACTATCTGTTGTTAAAAACGCATCATTTAAGGTTAATCTCGCAAGCGGCATTCCAAATTACTCATCGGTCGCCGGTTCATTTAAAGAAATTTTTAAAGCAATAACAGTTAACCCTGAAACTGTGGATCATACAGGCACAAATAATTACCTTATTATTACACCGCCTGAATATGAATCAGCAATGGGACCGTTTGCTGCATATAAATCCAGTATGGGTTATAATGTATTAATGGTAAATACAAGTGTGACCGGTACCACAACTTCAGCAATTTACAGTTACATTCAGCAAAGGTATAACAATATTTCAACACGTCCGGAATTTATACTGCTTGCAGGTGATGTTGATAAGGTACCTGAATGGACAGGTATCGGTTCAGATAACCCCCACACTGATCTGAATTATACAATGCTGGAAGGCAGCGATCCGTTTGCAGATGCATTCATCGGGAGGTTCTCTGTATCCAATACAGCTGAGCTTACAAACATTATCAACAAGACTATATATATGGAAAGCAATATAGGGGCGCTTCCTAAAAAAAATGCCTTTATGTCTTCTACCGATAATTATGCAATTACTGAAGGTACCCATAATTTTGTTATAGATAGTTTTTTTACTGTGCCCGCAAATACAAATTTAAAGTTATATACACATACTTATAATGCAACTACGCAGCAGCTGATAGATGCACTGAACAATAACCAGGTTTTTGCAATTTATTCAGGCCACGGAAGCTCAACAGGCTGGGCTGACGGCCCGGTGCTGACACAGGCACAGGTAAATGCATTAACAAATACATATTACCCGTTCGTGTATTCATTTGCATGCGTGACAGGGCAGTATCAAAACTCAGAATGTTTTGCTGAAACATGGATAAGAAGGCCTAAAGCAGGCTCGGTTTACTGGGGTTCATCGGTAAACTCATTCTGGGATGAAGATGATATTCTTGAAAGAAGGCTTTACAGGGCTATGTTCACAGATGGTTTAAAGAAAACTGCGCCAATGTTCGTTCTGGCAAAATATTATTTGATGCTTCACTACGGAAGTGTTACAACTGATATCCGCCGTTACCTGGAAATGTATAATTGCTTTGGAGACCCCTCACTTTATGAAGCAGCATACGGACCTGTGATAGCTCATACATGCCTTCCAAATACTGAAAACCTGAACGGACCGTATCCTGTGAATTGTGTTATCACTCCAACAGGCTCGGATATTGACCCGTCAAAAACTAAATTATTCTGGACGAAAACGTCAGATATTACAGACAGTATCTTAATGACAAATACTTCAGGGAATAACTGGAGCGCTTCAATTCCCGGGTGCGGAAATCCTTCTGTTTATAAATATTATATAAAAACTACCGATCTTCTTAACCGTACTACTGTTCTTCCTCCGGATGCTCCGGCCGGGCTGTTCTCATTTTCAGCAAGTCCAGACCAGACAGCGCCGGTCATTTCGCATACTCAGCAGGGGAATACCGGGCAGCCAATGTGGCCGGTTA
>JAPUEV010000234.1 GCA_027492415.1 Ignavibacteria bacterium | reverse complement strand
AGATACTATACTACTTCATCTTCTTTTTCCTGGTCTTCCGGTCTTCTTCTGTTCTCTTCATCATATTTTGTACCTTTTTCAGTTCTCTGCTGTTCTTCATAGCTTACATCCTTTTCAGGCTTTTCAGTCGTATCTCTGTCTTTTCTTTTGTAGTCCTGTTCCTGTGTTACCTGATCTTTATCGTTTACCCTATTTTTATCGGGCTGATTTTGCTGTGCCATTTTATCACCTCTTTTTTTATTTAGGTTTTAGAATATTGAAATATTTAAAGTACAAGATAGTTTTAATTATTAGATAACAATTTTTATGCCATTTATTTTTACTTTAGAAAAAAAATAAATAGTTGTTATTTATCAAACAATATTTCCTTAATACAATAACCATTATTTTAATTTTATTTTATGTCAAAAAAATATGACCACAATGTCAGAATGAAATGTCAGTTCACATATTTTCTTTACTTTGTATACATTTATTTAGTAATATTGAAATCTAATCACAGTTAACTTTTGTTATATTTATAAATGCAGTATTCATAGTTATTAGTGCATAATTTTGCTTAAAATCTTCAAATTTTCAATATTTCTGGTTACTTTAATTTACATTGAAAATAGCCCTGTATTTTGCTATTTTTCATACATTAGAAAACTATTAAACAAACACCCAAACTATTATGGGTAAAAAAATTAAATTGGAGAATTACACTATGTCAGAAGAAAGAGGCGTAGCAAAAGGTCTGTTCCTTGGATTTTTAGCCGGCGGAATTGTTGGCGGCGTTTTGGCTCTGTTATACGCGCCAAAAAGCGGTAAAGAACTTCGTCAGGATATCAGGAACAAAAAAGACGAAATGTTGGATGATGCGGAAGAATACCTTGATATTGCCAAGCACAAAGCTCAGGATATCATCAATGAAGGCAAAAAACGCTCTGAAGAGCTTATTTCAGACGCTAAGAAAAAAGCCGGCAACCTGCTTGATGACGCTAACAACATCTTAAATGTTGCCAAAGAAAAAACATCAACTACTTATGATGCTGCTAAAAGCAAGATAGTAGATGAATCAGCAAAGGTTAAAGATGCAATTAAAGCCGGCGTTGATGCATACAAAGAAGAACGCAACAAACTTTAAACAGCGCATCAGTAAATTTTAACGAGGCATTATAATGCAGGAAATTCAATTCATCTCTGGCATTGCCGTAATTGCGCTGTATGTTGCATTAATAGCGCTGGTGATATATCTTATTCGTGCAATAAAACGTATTGTCAGCGCTGTTGATAACATTAACGGTGCAATTGATAACATCGAAAGCAAAGTCGATCACATTACAACAAAAACAGAACCCTTAATAGATAACTCTCTTTTAATATCAAACGATATCAAAGAGATCTCTGCCAATCTCAAAATTCAATCAGCAAAAATAAACGGAATAGTTGATACTGTAAAAGATACAACCGATTCTATGGTTAATTTTGAGCAAAAGGTGCAAAAAGAGGTTGAAACAAATGTTTTTGATGCTTTAAATATGGCAAGCGCAGTATCAAAAGGGATTAAGTCATTTCTCAGCGTCATTTCAGGTTCAAGGAACGGTTCTTATAAGAATAAAAAGATCCGCACCTATGAAAATGATGAGGACCTGTATTAATTTGTAATTTCTTATCCCGTTTTTTATTATTCACTGTGAAATGAACAGTTTTAAATTACTATTATTTGCCGTTAAAACTTCATGCGGCAGATTTCTACTATTAATTAGAAGGGGCAGAATATTTTGGGTAACATTACACCGGATAAAATAAGGAACGTCGTAATTGCAGGGCACGGCGGTTCCGGAAAAACAATTCTTGCAGAATCCATTTTATACACCACCGGGGCAGTTAACCGTTTTGGGAAGATAGAAGACGGCTCAACAACATCAGATTACAGCAAAGATGAGATCAACAGGAAAATTTCGATCAACTCTTCTATTTTAAATACCAATTGGGATGATTATAAGATCAATATAATTGATACACCGGGATACACTGATTTTACCGGCTCAGTTAAATCTTCCATGAGAATAATGGATACCGCCTTAATAGTAGTTAACGCCAATGAAGGTGTAGAAGTAAGCACTGAAATTGCAATGGGCTATGCAAAGGAATACGGCATAGAAGTGTGTTTTGTTGTCAGCAAGCTTGACTCAGAAAAAGCAGATTTTGATACAGCCTTAAACCAGCTTCGCGAAAACTACGGCAGCCATGTTGCTGAGCTGCAGTTCCCTGTTAACCAGGGATTCGGGTTCGATAGCATTGTTGATGTGCTCAAAATGAAGCTTCTTAAATTTACAACTGACGGCAAAGGTGATTACACCGAGCATGATATCCCAGATGCACTAAAGGAAAAAGCTAACCAGCTCCACCAGGAATTAATTGAAATTGTTGCCGAAGAAGATGAAGAGCTTATGAGCCGTTTCTTTGATGAAGGCGGAACGCTGACAGAAGAAGAGCTTATCGAAGGGCTTTCACGCGAAATTAAAGCTAAAAAGATACTCCCCGTACTTTGTTCATCAGCAGCTACAGGTGTCGGAACAAAGTCACTGATTGAATTCATCTGCAAATACTGCCCTTCACCGCTTGATGCAGCGCCGTTTATGGCTAAAAGATCAGGCAGTGATGATTATGTTGAAGTAGCTCCTGATCCAGCAGGCGCACCGGCAATATTTGTTTTTAAAACACTTTCAGAGCCGCATGTTGGTGAAATGTCCTTTTTCAGGGTTCTTTCAGGCAGCGTAAATGCCGGCGTTGACCTCACTAACCAGAACAAGAATAAAGTTGAACGCTTAACACAGATCTTCCAGATGAACGGCAAGAACAGGAAAGATCTTACAACTGCTGTTACCGGTGATATAGGCGCAGTTGTTAAGCTGAAAGATACACACGTAAATAATACACTCACAGGCAAAAACCTGAATGTGATGATAGACCCTATAATTTTCCCTGATCCTTTGATAGAGCAGGCATTGACTTCAAAGCAAAAAGGTGATGAAGATAAAATCGCTTCCGGACTTTCACATTTACATGAAGAGGATCCCACATTCCTCTTCCATTTTGATGCAGAGCTTGGCCAGACAATCATTTCAGGACAGGGTGAGCTTCACCTTGCGATTATCATTGCAAGGCTTAAAGAAAAATACGGCGTTGATGTTAATATTGTTCAGCCAAGAATTCCTTTCAGAGAAACAATTAAAGGCAAGATTGAAGACGTTGAATATAAGCATAAAAAACAATCAGGCGGTCACGGTCAGTACGGTCATGTGCATTTAAAGCTTGAGCCGCAGAAACGCGGTGCAGGTTTTGAGTTTGCCAATGAAGTTGTCGGCGGCGCTATTCCCACAAAGTTCATCCCGGCAGTTGAAAAAGGTGTTGTGGAAGCTCTTGTAAAGGGTCCTGTTGCACATTACCCGGTTGTTGATGTAAAGGTTACCGTACATTTCGGGTCATATCATGATGTTGATTCATCAGAAATGGCTTTTAAAATTGCAGGCGCGCAGGCATTCAAAAAAGGATTCCTTGAAGCAAAGCCTATTTTACTCGAGCCAATTTATGAAATTGAAGTCACAGTACCTGAAGCATTCATGGGTGATGTAATGGGTGATATTTCCTCTCGCAGGGGAAAAATTTCCGGCATGGATAACAACGGCAAGATGCAGGTAATTAAAGCCAATGTACCGCTTTCGGAAATGCATGATTACGCAACAAAGCTGCGTTCAATTACACAGGGACGCGGAATTTTCAAGCGTAAATTCGATCATTATGAAGAAGTGCCAAAGGAAATTGAAGCTAAAGTTGTTGCCGAAGCACAGAAGGAACAGGCTGAAGCGCATTAATTGCATATTGCAGATTTATTAGATTAATTATTACAAAATTAACCCCGAACCTAAACGTTTGGGGTTTTTTAATATGAGCATTTTATATCTAAAACAATTATTTTTGTTACATGGAAAAACTATGGTCACCGTGGCGTTCTAAATACATAGATACATTTAAAGAAGAACCCAAAGAAACATTGCCCGGCTCATTATTTACAAGAATACTTGCCGAAAATGATGACAGGAAAAACTACCTGCTCTACCGCGGTAAAACTGCTTTTATAATTATGAACCTTTATCCCTATAACAGCGGACATTTGATGATAGTCCCATTCAAGGAAGCAAAGTCACTTGATGAGCTGGATGATGATACCCGGCTTGAGATGTTTTCGCTGCTTGATCTGGGAATTAAGGCATTAACTGATGCCATAAAGCCGCATGGGTTTAATATCGGAGCAAATTTAGGCCGAGTGGCAGGAGCGGGAATTGAAGATCACATACATTTTCATATTGTCCCAAGGTGGAATGGCGATACTAACTTTATGCCTGTTTTAAATGATGTGAAAGTAATATCCGAAGAAATGGATAAGACGTATGAAAAATTAATGCTTTCGATAAAAAAATTGATAAAATAAACAATTTTTCAGGAATCTGATTAATTATCAATATCCATTTAAACTCATGTTATTTGTAATGTGGTATTTGATATTTGACATAATTTCATCCCTTTTAACTATCCAAAATTTTACTTATTTTTGTAATTCTGTTGAAAAATCGCTCCCATCGACTAGGGGTTAGGTCATCACTCTTTCACAGTGGAAACACGGGTTCGAATCCCGTTGGGAGCGCGAAAAGCCTCAAAATCTAACGGTTTTGAGGCTTTTTTATAACAATTTTTAAAATTAAGTCATTATGGAAAAATTACAATTATTCGTAGTACTCTTAGGCGGTTACAATAAAGGTGACCTGCTCGAAGCTCACAACCTGTTTATTGGTGTTGGCAGCAGCCTGGAATCACTTAAAGAGCAAATGAAGAGGTCATGGTCAGGAGCTACCCATTTGGATGGCTACATGATACTTAACCATGTTGATGGCTATGATATTAATATCATCGAAGGCACTTCATCAGACACAGGTTATCCAATGCTGGTTATTGCAAATATCGGCTTTTATAAAGAAGGCAAGTTCGCGGAATTCCATAACCTGATACCGTTTGTGCTCTCAGGAGAAAATGACAGCATTCTTGAAAAAATGAAACGTGACCCTGATTTTGCAGAAGGACAGGTATTGACTGAATCCACCCGCTCACATATTGATGATAAACATGTAATAACTTCCTTTGATGTCGATGATGTTATCAGCATTCAGAAAAATTTACCTTCTCATATAGTTGAGCTCATTCCTGCTGATACAAAGAAAGAAAATATACTTAAAATGGGTTACCAGTTCACTGACCTGAAAAAAATGTAAATATTACATAACTGCCCTTATTATTTCCTGTAATAATACACTTTTTCCATTACACCTATATAGTAATTAAAACCTATTTCAAAAGACCCCCATGCAAACTGCCTGTAACCGGAATATAATTGTCCGTTACTGACTTTTTGATCATTTAGATATATCTCCCCGGGATTTATATCAGCCTTGCTCTCCTTCAGCCAAAGGTTTGCATGAGTGAACTTCAGCCCGAAACTTAAGCCCAGGTTTTTGGTAACTAGGTATTCGAAGCCTGAATAAACATTCAACCCAAGCCTGAATGCCGGTTTGATATTATAATCAGAGATACCTTTAGTGCTGCTTATTCTGGAATTGCCTGTTATGATACTTCCTGTAAATCCTAATCCCGTAAAAGCCCTTATCTTTAAGCCGGGGTTAAAATTATCTTCGATACCTATTACCACAGAGTAAACATCATATTTGACAAAATCCTGCTCTTTATTATTAACAAGTACCTTATTGAACTTGCTGGTGAACTTATTATACATTAAAGAGCCTGTGAGCCTTAGATTACCGCTTTTATGCAGCGGATACTTTGCTGAAAGCTCTGCTCCGATACCATGCCTTACACCGAAATTCTTTCCGTTTATAAATTCATCTGCATTCAGGTCACCGTTATCATTTCCTGAAAGCTCGAATACACCATAATCATAATTCATTATAAGCTGAACGGTAAGTGATGGTGCATTTCTTACAATCAGCTTTAAGTAATCATGTTTTTGGTTTACTGATGAATCTGAACTGATACCGTGAACTTGTTTAATTAACTGCTGTGAATGCGGATGGAGGTTCAGCAATGCAAAAAAGAACAGGATAAATAGCCGTACAGGAAGATTCATAATTCCACCTATGCTTCCTTAAATTATGATATAATTTCACATTTCTCTTTTACAAACATAATACATAAACGATGTGATTGTAATACGTATACCTGTCATTGAGTTACTACTCTATATTGTGACTTACAAATCATTAAATTCATATACTGAATATTTCATTAATTTTTTGTTAAATTTTTATTTATAAACTACATATTTTCATATTGTTAATTGATATAATATAAAGTATATTCACAGTTAAATTTTCTCAAATTTATTCTAAATTTAATGTATAAAAAAATTACATATATTGTTTTTATTGTTATGTTATCCTCTGTAAATCTATATTCACAGTGGAATTACGGTTCTCCATTTTCTACAAACCCGCAGCAATCAACCTGGCAGCAGGTACCCAGTAAAGTAAATATTACAGGTAACCCTGTGCTTGATAGCTTATCGGCTCCTTATCCTACAAATGCATGGTTTAACCTGTTCTTTCTTTACGGAACTGCTTTTCCGAATCCCCAGGGACAGCTTGGACAGAATTCATGCTGGGCAAACCCATATAATCTAGGTTTTGGCTATAACTATATTGGCTACTCAAACCCGCGCTCATTGCTTGGAATAAATTATAAACCGTTTGCAACTACAACAACAGGAGGAAGCTTTCCTACTGTGAACTGGGATAACGGCGCATATATGTATTTTGGCACCACTGACCCAACGAATTTTTTACCTGTGTTAAGGAATGATTACACTGATATATCAGCAACAATAAAATTTTACAATTCAACAAATCTAAATAATTATTATTACGCTCCAATAGTTCGCGGCATGCCTTACGTTACTATGTTCTATAATAATGTAACTCCTGCAATTTACTTTCCTTCACCTGCATTATGGAAGGTGAATGATGTTATTGCAGCAGCTAACCAGACATTCACGGGAACATCCTTTAAAGTACAGACTGTACTTGGTGATCCGGGTCTTTACCGCTCACAGACATGGATGCTTTACAGCTCAGCACCAATTACACTTCAGTTCAGCCAGGGTGCGCAGACACTCGGACTTATCGGCACTTCTGCATTTACAGGTTATATAAGGGCTGCACATTTAACTTATTTCAACGATCCGTATGCTGCAGATACAACAGCCCGAAAAACTATGCTTGATGCCTATGCAAAATTTGTACCCATCCGCGGTGATGTGAACGCAACAACACCAAACGGAAGCAGTACATCAACATTAAGCTTTAATTTCACAAGGTACAATGAAGGCTCATTTGGTGGAAATGATTCATTGCTGATGATGGCGCTTCCGCACCATGTTGATATACTGCCGGGAGGTTCAACATCAAACATATTGAAATACCAGGTTTTAAAAGGTACAATGAGTGAAGTAAAGACTAAAACATGGAATATGACCGAACAGCTTCCGGGCTATTCATGGAGCCCGCGTTCAGGCAGCCTTGCAAATGTTCCGCAGAACTGGTGCGATACTATTAAAACGTATGTAACCAACGATCTCATTAATTTTAACGGCCAGTACCAATGGATGGATATTTACAGTGCAGGCAAATCACTGGCTAAGCTTGGCAGAATTATTGTTATCGCAGATGAGCTTTATGATAAAGATCCCGTCAGGTATGCTTCTGTATTGCCGCTTGCATCAACAATGCGTGATTCACTTCAGCGCTTCCTCGGCAGATGGCTAAACGGCAACAGCTCTATACGGAATGACGGAATAGTATATCACAGGGATTCCCTTTTGTATGATACAAAATTCCGCGGGCTTATCTCAAGCAGGTCGCATGATTCATTAAATTTAAATAACGGCATCGATTTCGGCAGCGCACTTTATAATGATCATCACTTCCATTACGGATACCTGTTATATGCTGCAGCCGTAATAGCAAAAAAGAATCCGTCCTACTTCACTTCCAACAGCAGCTATTATCTGAACAGGGTAGTTGATCTTGCACGTGAAATTGCAAATCCCAGCAGAAGCGATAATTATTTTGCACTGCAGAGATATAAAGACTGGTACGACGGAAACTCCTGGGCTAACGGGCTGGTTCCATATGGCGGCGGCAAAAACCAGGAAAGCTCTACGGAAGCGGCTAACGCACGGTATGGGCTATATCTTTTCGGACTTGCTATGAATAATGCCTCGCCATCTGCGCAGGTCAGTAATATGATGAACCAGGGAGCGTTAATGCTTTCACAGGAAGTGCGGGCAACACAGAAATATTATCACATTATTACAAATACAAATCCTGTTTACCCAAGCACTTATACAGATCAATTCAAAACTGTAACAAATCTGTACCAGGGCAGGCTTGATGCATCGACATTCTTCGGGCAAGTTAACTATTACGCAACCGGAATTCAGGTAATACCTGTTACCCCTGTAACTGAACAGATGTGGAACAACGTGAATTTTGCACAGACAATTTATAACTATTCACCTAACGGGCTGCGTAATACACCTTGTTTTGATTCTACAAACAGTAACACAACTGTGTGGAACTGGACAACCATTAACGTAGGCATACAGGCAACTGCATACCCGCAGACTGCTCTGAATTTCTGGAAATTTTATGGATATAATAATAACAATTTCGATAACGGCTCAAGCCAGTCAAATGTTATTTACTGGATCCTGACCAGGATGTATAACCCTATAGGGATAGAGCAAATATCAAATGAAATGCCTGCAAAGTTTAACCTGCATCAGAATTATCCAAATCCATTTAACCCGGTTACTGCAATACATTTTGATATTCCAAAGAGCTCCAATATCAAAATACTTATTTACGATATGCTGGGCAGAGAAGTTGCAGCATTGGTTAATAATGAGCTTAAAGCAGGCTCTTATAAAGTTAACTGGAATGCAGCAAATAATTCAAGCGGTGTATACTTCTGTAAGCTTATTGCAGATGGTTATGCTGATACAAAGAAAATGATACTCGTAAAATAGAGCATAACTTTATAATTATTCATAAAAGACCGGTTAACAGCCGGTCTTTTTTTATGGATAATTGTATCAAAATGTAACATCCGTTTACATAAATTTACATAAAAAACAGAAACTTATGTTATATTAGCAAAGTAAAAAATATAAATCCAATAATTAATTATACTGTAAATTATGAAGACCACCAAATCTGTACTAATTGCTTTTATAACAGCTTTTATATTCAGTGGCAGCAGCTTATTTTCATCTTATCTTAACTTATCGCTGGTTGATAACTCAAATTTTACTGCAATTGTTGATAACATAAATTATAATCAATACACAAATGTTATCGAAGTATCAGGAATTCCTGGAGGCTCTCATTATGTAAAGATAATGAAACAGCTTTCCCCAGGTGGCGGATGGAATAATGTTGTTTTTGAAGGTTATGTTAAAATTCCGGATAACTGCAGTGTGTATGCATCAGTTGATGAAACCGGTAATTTTATGATGTATAAAAAGCTGTATGAAGATAAACAGGTCACCGAACATCATGATTATCAAAATGGCATAATGAATCCAAGGGATTTTGCTGATTTCAAAAAATTAATTCAGGACAGGACCTTTGAAACTACAAAATTTGACATGACAAAAAGTGTTATTGAAAACAACCTGTTTTCTGTTGACCAGGTAAGGGATATTTTAAGCTGGTTCGTTTTTGAAAGCAATAAGCTGGAGCTTGCCAAAATCGCTTTCAGGAACACAGTAGACAGGAACAACTATTTTAAGCTTTACGATATATTCATTTTTGAGTCAAATGTAACTGAACTGGATAACTATATAAAAAATTATAGGAACTGATCTTCAGTTATAATAAATTTTTCCCGACAGTCAGAACCCTCTCTGGCTGTTTTTTTTTATAATAAAATCTCTATCTTTGTAATTCTATATAAATCAATTAATAATTAATGTTAAAACTCAATATTACCAAAGTTTTCATTTTTACTGCTATTCTTTGCTTTATCTGTATTTTTTATGCATCTCTTAGCGTTAATAATGTTAATGCAACAGGCAATACTCCTAATGGCGATGATGATAAACCTGCTGAGGAAGTATTTAAGAATATCCAGGTTTTAAAAGGAATGCCTGCAGGTGAATTAAGGAATGTTATGCAGTTCATGCGGGCTTCGCTGAATGTTAGCTGTGGCTTCTGCCACGTTCACAATGAAACTGATCATACATGGGATTTTGCAAGTGATTCCGTTGAAGAGAAAAATGTTTCAAGGAAAATGATAGAGATGGTAAAAAGTATCAATACCACTCATTTTGCAGGAAATAATGCGGTAACATGTTTTACATGCCATAATGGCAATGAGCACCCTGTGCGCACTCCCCCGCTGCCGCAGCATATGGCCGAAAAGGAAGAAATAGAGCATACGGAGAAATTACCTGAAGTCACAGCCCTTTTTTCAAACTATGAAAAAGCTGTAAATAATAATGATCCACAGGCGCTTAAAACCAAATATTCCAAAGGCACTGTCACAGGTATGGATGGCAAGCCTTATCCGGTTGAGATTTACCAGCAGGCACCTGATAAATTCCTTTCTATTGTTACAATGCCTGATGGCAAAGTTTATAAAGGCTATAACGGTACAACAGGCTGGATGAAGAATAATTCCGGTGTAAAAGAGCTTAACAGTTCTGCACTGCAGCAGGTTAAACAATTCGCAGACTTTTACGGTGATATGAACCTTGACTCAAAATATACTGATGTAAGATTTATCGGAACAGATACTGCGAACGGTTCTGAGTGCTATGTGCTGAGATGCATAATTGATGATAAAACTTCAGCAAGGCTTTATTTTGATGTTAAC
>JAPUEV010000233.1 GCA_027492415.1 Ignavibacteria bacterium | reverse complement strand
GATAACGGGATCTATCCTGCTAAGATCAAACGAATTCATTACGCAATGTCAAAACATTATTAAATAAAAAATTAAAGGGCTCTTTTTAAGAGCCCTTTGGATTTAGAATAAATATAACCTGTTTTTTCCGCCTATAATAGATAAAGATTAGCTCTATGCAGTTAAACCCGTAATGGATTCTCGATACTAAATATCGTAAATAAAATGAAAAATTATTTTGTTTATTCTATGTTACTGCTGCTATTTGCAAGTACCGTTACTGCAAAAAATAGTAATGGTGATTCGCTCAGAACAGGAAGGGTATGCAAGCTGGTATTATACAACGGCTTTCAGACTGAAGGGAAGATCACAGAAAGGAAAAATGATACACTAACATTAGAAACTGATATCACTAAACTATTCATTCCGGTAAAAGATATTAAGCTTGTACTTAATCCAGATGTTGAGCTTTCTGATCTTGAAGAGAACGAGGTAAATGATTCTGCGGACAAAGTAGAACCTATTGTAATAATTGATACAACTGTGGATTGTGACATATATTTTGATAATAAAACTGTATTATCTGATGTAAAGTTAATTAAAGATACTGACAGTACTTTAAAAGTTGTTAAAAATAAAAGATCCAAAATAATTAATATTGCCGGGATAAGGAAAATTGTATTCAAAACCCCTGCACCTTTTGGCAGAGGTTATCTTTATGGCTCAGCAGTAGGATTTGGGATCGGATTTATCTCATTGGCATTTTACAGAAGCTCAGGTGAGTGGAAAATTGGCGGAGTAGAGCAGGGGCTGGTTTTCGGGCTGATTTGTTCTATCCCCGCCGGTTTAATTGGTGGTGTAATAGGAGTTGTTTCAGCGGCTGATGATGTTTACTTATTTGATTCGGGAATTTCTCAGGTAAAAAAGAAAAGAGTTGAATACGTTATTGATAAGCATATTGATAAATAAAATTTATATGTTACTCATGTTTAAATTTTAATCTAAGCAAAGTTATCACAAAAAAAACGGGACAATCGTCCCGTTTTCATTTTAATAGTTATATTAGACTTTACTTCTTTCGCATCTCAGCCAGCTTTTCAAACAGCTTCTTTTCTTCCGGCGATAGGTTTTTTGGAGTTTCAAGATCGATCTTCACAAAAAGGTCACCATGCTGTGAATCCTTGCCGTACTTTGGCATTCCTAAACCTCCAAGGCGCAGAGTTTTTCCGTTTGAAGTTTCAGGCGGTATAGTAATTTTAATTTTTCCTTTAAGCGTACTTACATCTAGCTTGCCTCCAAGTACTGCTGTAAATACATCCAGCGGAAGATCCATATACAGGTCATCATCTATCCTGTTATAAAGCGGGTGTTTTGCAATTTTGATAGTCAGCATCAGGTCGCCGTTTTGACCGTTATTATGCCCGGGATAACCCTTGCCTGCAAGCTTTAATATCTGTCCGTCTGAAACCCCTTTTTTAAGCTTTAATTTTATTGTTTGTCCGCCTATTTCAAATACTTTTTCAGCGCCATTATATGCATCTTCCAGTGAAACCGGTAATTCTGCCTGCATATCTTCACCTTTTAAAGCCTGCCTCTTGCCGGTAGACCGCTGCTTGCCGCCGCCAAATCCCGCACCGCCGAAAAATGCTTCGAAGAAATCACTGAATCCGCCGCCACCGCCTCCGCCAAATGCGCTTGAAAAATCACCGAAGTTGGTTGAATAGCTCTGTCCGCCCTGTGAGCCATACTGCTGCTGGTACTTACCCCAGTCAAATCCGCCCTGTCCCTGCTGACCTGAGCCCTGGTATGCATTCCAGTTGGAGCCAAGCTCATCATATTTTCTTTTTTTCTCCGCGTCACCAAGCACTTCATGGGCTTCATTTATCTCTTTGAACTTTGCTTCCGCGGTTTTATCACCGGCATTCTTATCGGGGTGATATTTTACTGCAAGCTTTCTGTAAGCTTTTTTTATCTCATCCTGTGAAGCGCCTTTTTGTAATCCTAATATTTTGTAGTAATCTTTATATTCCATAACAATTAATTAATGCACTTTCCGTTAAAAAAAGTTCCTCAATATTCCGGCTTTCAATCCCGTTTCCAGAAGAAATTACAATGCATGTCATCTTTTATCCACCCGGTTTTATTATACAGCTTTTGTGCAGGGGTGTTTTCATTCTGTGTCTCCAGTACCATTCCCGCAGTACCTGTTTGGCGTACGTGTTCTTTGGCTTTTTCTATTAATGCCTCAGCGACTTTCTTGTGCCTGTGAACGATATCCACATACAGGTCATTCAATATCCACATCCTGTTCATGCCAACTGAAGTGAAAGAAGGGTAAAGCTGAACAAAACCCATTCCGTCATTGTTATCATCAAGCGCAATGTATATCACTGATTCGTTATTTTTCATTCTCTCATTAATGAATTTTATGGCTCCTTCAATATCAGGCTCCTGGTCATAAAAAATTCTGTAGTCATCAAAAAGCTTTGCAGCCTGTTCAAGTTCAGCGGTTGTTGCTTGTATTATTTTCATATTATGATTAGTTGTTCTTTTTCTTCTAGAATAATGATGCAATTAATGACATATTCACAATATCATTAGAATTGCACCCACGGCTGAGATCCATAACCGGTTTAGCAAGTCCCTGTACGATCGGACCCGTTGCAGTTGCACCGCCAATACGTTCAGTTATCTTGTATGCGATATTGCCTGAGTTAAGATCCGGGAAGATAAAAACATTTGCATCCCCCTGTATCCTGCCGCCCGGATTTTTTCTTTTGCCAACTTCTGCGTGGAATGCAGTATCAAACTGCAATTCTCCGTCTGTATGTAATGAAGGCATTCTTTTCTTTGTCAGCTTATATGCTTCAAGGACTTTATCAATAGTGTTATGCACAGCGCTGCCTTTAGTAGAAAAGCTAAGGAACGCAGTCTTCGGCTTAATGCCTGTAATTTTCCTGAAGTTCCCGGATGTCTGTATAGCAATTTCGCTTAACTGCGCAGCTGTTGGATTCGGAAGCACGCCGCAATCAGCATAGGCAATTGTTCTGTCAAAATGCGCGTGGCCTTTGAGAAAGCTGAACAGGAAAAAAGATGATACAGTTTTGTTTCCTTTGCTTAAGCCAACTGTCTGTATCGCGCTTCTTAAAACATTACCTGTTGAGTAAACACTTCCTGCAATAACTGCATCTGCATATTTATTCTTAAGCAGCATGCAGGCAAATAACAGGGGATCGGTAAGATCAGCTGCAGCCTGTTTAACACTATAACCCGGCTGCTTCTTTAATCTCATCTTTGCATATTCTACAGTAAATTGTTTAGCAAAGCCAATATCAATTATATCAAGATCCTTATTCTCAGGTAATTTTATTGTTTTGCCGATATCTATCATTATCAGCTTTGCTATACCTTTTTTAAGTATCACTTTAGCTGCTTCTATAACTCTTGGGTCATAGGATTCCGGCAGGATAATTGTCCTGAATTTTTGCTTCGCCTTAATTTCAAGTTTCTTAAATAAGTCCATCTAATGCAAAATAGCCTTTTATTCCCAATTGAAAAATGTATAGTAAATTATTTATTGTTTAATGTTATTTACTCATTACTCATTACTCATTGCTCATTGCTAATTGTCTGTATTATCCCGCCGCCAATAACATCATCGCCATCATAAAATACTGTTGATTGTCCGGGAGTAATAGATTTCTTCGGCTCATCAAATATCACCTTGATCTCATCAATGCTTATCTGTTCTATAACAGCAGGTGAACCCTGGTCTTTATACCTTATCTTTACAATTGCTTTGACCGGAGAAGTTATTTCTCCAATTTTTTGCATGTTAATACCATTACAAATAAGCTCTCTATTATAGAGCATTTGTTCATCATCAACATAAACAACATTATTATCCGCATCAATTTTTGATACATATACCGGCTTGCCAAGCGATAGCTGTAATCCTCTGCGCTGGCCGATAGTATAGTTAATATATCCCTTATGCTTGCCTATTTTCTTATCATGATAAATTACATCGCCATCTTTCAGCGCGCTACCCAGCTCAGGCATTCTTATCTGTATTAGCTGCCTGTAATCATCATTAGGTACAAAGCAAATTTCCTGTGAGTCCGGTATTTCCGCTGATTTCAATCCAAGCTTTTTGGCAATTGACCGTATCTCTGTTTTTTTGTATCCGCCTAAAGGGAAAAGGGTCTTAGCCAGTGAAGATTGCGATACCTGCCATAATGCATATGACTGGTCCTTGCTCAGATCAGCTGACTTGCTGATAAAATACCTGCCTGTATTGATATTATGATTTACCCGTGCATAATGACCTGTTGCTATATAATCAGCCCCAAGCTCTTCTGCTTTTTCAAGCAGCGCACCCCATTTGATAGCTTTATTGCAAAGCACACATGGATTAGGTGTATGTCCCTTAAGATACTCCTCTATGAAATTACTTATTACAACTTCGTTAAACCTGTCAGTGAAGTCAAAAGTGTAGTGGGGGAATCCCAGCTGATTTGCCACATTCCTTGCGCTATAAATAGTTTCCAGGGAGCAGCAGCCGGAATCCTTTTCCGGGATATCATCAAATCCCCAGGTTTTCATGGTCACACCAACTAAATTATAGCCTTCATCCTTCAATAAATGGGCTGCCACAGAAGAATCAACCCCTCCGCTCATAGCAATAAGTACTGTTTTTTGTGAATTTTCACTCATTTATGCAAAATACCTATAAATTACTAACTATAAAAGATGAAAAAATGGTTGGATAGTTTTAAAAAAATACGTATATTTGTATTGATTTATTAAATTTAACTACTCGAAAGGGGGGTAATTAATGACCAAAAGAACATTTCTCGTATGGGCTATGATTCTAACCTTTGGTATCGCCAGTCTGCCTGTCGTTGGATTCGCTGCTGAAAGCAAGCAAACCGCTAATACCGAATTTTCAAAGAAGAAGCCCAAAAAGAAATTTTCCAAAAAGACCAAAAAATCTTTAAAGAAAAATCTTAAGAAGAAAAAAGGCTCCAAGAAGAAATACTCAGGCGGTAAAAAGAAATATTCCGGTAAAAAGAAGTACTCCGGAAAGAAGAAAATTACCGGCAAAAAGAAACATTCAAAGAGCAAAAAGTATTCTTCAAAAAAGAAAAAGAACAGCTACAAGAGAAAATACTACGCTCCCAAAACAAACAGCAGCAATGTTGAATACAGGAACTACAAAAGAAGCAATGATCCTGAAAACAGCGGGAATAACGAAGTAAATATCGAAAAGATAGCTCCTTCCAAGGAAATCAGAAAAGAACCTAAAAAAGAAGGTCAGTAAGAAAGATTTCATTATCTAAAAAAGCTCCGTAATTTAATTACGGGGCTTTTTTATTTTATATAATCTCTTATTTGCATTTAATTTTAAAAATAAAATATAGATTATTGCTTTAATCCAAACACTTTAGGAGTATAAAATGAATAAAAGAATTACATATATTTTATTCCTGTTAATATTGATATGTTCTGTGAACTATTCACAGACACTCATTTCAACTTATTCCTTTCCCGGTACTACGGCTTACAATGGCTTCTGGGGAATTACACAGATAAATGATACATTACGAATAGGCTCAAGCAATAACGGCAAGATATATACAATTACCAAGACCGGTAATATTACTGACAGCTTAACAACTGTATTTAATTTTAACCAAGGACTCGCCTGGGATGGCAGCGGTTACTGGATAGCAAGAAATGCCTCTGGTAATAATCCCAGGATAGTAAAAGTAAATAATGCAGGTAACCCATTGGATAGTATCAGAATTACTGCGCTGTACGGTAACTCAACTATCGGCATCGGCGGAATAGCCATCGAAGGTAATTTCCTCTGGGCAGCAATTTATTACCCTGATTTTGCCTCTTATCCATTTTCTTATGCGTATAAATTCGATCTCACAACAAAAAATATTGTTGATTCAATTCCGTTGCGCGGTAAACAGGTGCAGGGTATAGCAATTAAAGGAGATACTATCTTATATGTAACCGATAACTTCCAGGGTGACCCTGAAAGAATTTACGGTTACCGTAAAGCAGTTGGTGATACTGTCTTTTCATTTTCCGCTCCTGACCCTGATGGTGACTGCGATCCGCGTGGACTGTTTTGGGATGGAGCTAACCTCTGGCTAATGGCTTACCGGGTAGGTAATAATGTAAACCAGTACCGTACTTTATATAAGTATGTGCTTAACGGGCAGGGAAGCCCGGTAATATCAACCAGCAGCAGCAGTGTCAGCTTTGGCAACGTAACAATTGGCAGTACCGGCAACCAGCCGGTCACAATAAATAATCTTGGCTCAGGTAAGCTAATTATCAACGCTTTTAATTTCACTAATCCAAGATTTTCAATTACACCAAACACAGTACCGGATACAATCCAGCCTAATTCATCAAAAAACTATACACTCGGTTTTTCTCCTTTAGTTTATGATACTACTTCCGGCGAGCTGAGAATATCAAGCAATGATCTTGCAAATCCGGTTAAAGTAATTTATATGAATGGCAAAGGCGTGTTTAATGGTTCTTATATTGGACTATCAGCCTCAACATTTAATTTTAACTCAAGAAGAACAAATTCTCTGAACGGTTTTACATTCAATGTAACTAACCAGGGCACACAGCCTTTAGTGATAAATTCCTGCTCGTTCTCCTCATCACGTTACCGGTTTGATACAACCAATACCAGATTCCCCATTACAATTGATACGCAACGCACCAGGACACTCAGGATATGGTTCAATCCCAATGCCCCGGCATCTTTCAGTGATTCAGCAATATTTTCTACTAATGCAGTAAATAACTCAACAGCAAAAATATCATTGCAGGGTAGCGGTGTTGATGTTGCACCTGTACTGGGTAATATAGTATGGGAAAGTATCATTCCCGATAACCCGCTGACAACAGCTGATGACCCGCAGCCTAAAAGCTTAAAGCAGATACCTGATGTGAACGGTGATGGTGTTGCTGATATGATTTGCTGTACAGGGAACTACTGGACAATTTGTTATAACGGCAATTCATCTGGCGCGGCGGATACTTTATGGAAATTCAATTCATGTTTTGGTACTAATAATACAGGTTCAGTTCCTTATGAGGATGCTATGCAGATCATGGATGACTTAAACGGTGATGGCATCAAAGAGGTAGTGATAGGCTGCGGTGGCGGCAATGAAGAAGTGTATGTGCTTTCAGGGGGAACAGGAAAGGTTATATGGGAATATGCCGGACCAAATACTAACTATGACGGCGATATTAATGGTATAAGAATTGACCGTGATTATAACGGTGACGGCAGAAAGGATGTGCTTATTGCCGCCAGCGGCGAAGGCTCAACAAACCCCGGCAGGCACTCAGCAATTTGCCTGAATGCAGTTAATGGAAACGTTTTATGGACAAATATAGTAAACTGTGAATTTAACTATGATGTAGCTTCAACAACTTTCGGCGGAGCAATTTCTTATAGCTCAAACGGCGGTCCATATGGTGTAACAGGCTTGAACGGTTCAGGTACGACAGCGTGGAATTATCCAATTGCCGGTTCACTGAATGCTATATGGAGCATGAGGGAAGTACCTGATATTAATAATGACGGTAACACAGATATAATTGGCTTATACGGATTCAACGGCGCTGTTTTTGCGCTCTCAGGCAGCACAGGAACACAATCATGGATTTTCAACATGGGCGGTAGCAATAACGGTACAGTTGAATTATTGGATGACCTTGATAAGAACGGCGCTCCTGATATCACTTGCTCCGGCCCGCAGACAGCTTTCAGGGTTGACTCAAAAACCGGAACACAGCAATGGGTTCAGTCATTCGGCGCTTCATATATCCGTGATGCAGGTATACTGGGCGATATAACCAGTGATACAGTTGCCGAAGTTTTATATTCAACCCAGGCACCTGGTAAAGTGTTTGTCTTGAACGGTAAGACCGGTGATATACTCTTCAGCTATGAATTTGGCTCAACTTTAACATACCGGGCTGATAGGGTAGCTGCATTGAACAGTGTTGACGGCAACCAATGGAATGAATTTGTAAGCGTGTGCCGCGATGGAAGGATAAAATGCTTTAACGGCGGTCCGGGTGTAGTTATAGGTATATCAAATATCAATGCATCAGTGCCTGATAAATTTGCGCTTTATCAAAATTATCCTAACCCGTTTAACCCTGAAACGCAATTTAAGTTTGATGTCCCTAAAACATCAAATATCAAAATAGCAGTTTATGATCTGCTCGGCAGGGAAGTAAGTGTTTTAATTAACGGTAAAATGGAGCCCGGTGTTTATAACGCATCGTGGAATGCAGCTCCGTTTGCAAGTGGTGTATATTTCTACAGACTAACTAGTGATGATTTTGTAAGTGTTAAGAAGATGGTCGTTGTGAAGTAATTCTCCCTTTTGAGGGGGTGGGCGGCGAAATCCTTCGGGGTGTAAAAAATTTATGTTTTATAAAGACGTCTAATTAGGCGTCTTTTTTTATGTCTATATTCTTATTTTCGTATCCCCGTTTAACTGTATTGCTAAATCTTACATATGGAAATATATTAATGCAATAATTACACATAAATTATAATTTCGGGGGGTAAAATGAAATTATTGCTTTCAATATTCTTCTCAGTTATTCTTATTTCATTATCATTAAATTCCCAGCCAATAAGCTGGGTTGAGCAGACCAGCGGTGTCAGCACACAGCTTACATCAGTATCGGTAGTTAATGATAATCATGTTTGGGTTTGCGGTTATGCAGGCAGGGTACTTCGCACAACAAATGGCGGTGTAAACTGGATCAGTGTAAATGCTGCTCCTATTCCCGGTACTCTTGATCTGCACAGCATTTATGCGATTGATTCAGTTACTGCGTTAGTTGCAGGATCAGGCGCTGCATCATTTTTATTCAGGACATCAAATGGCGGAGCTAACTGGACCCAGGTATTTACTGAAACAGGCGGTTTCATTAACTCTGTTCAATTCGGTAATTCATTTGCAGGATTTATGGTTGGCGATCCGGTTGGCGGCAGGTGGTCGCTATGGGGAACTACTACAGGCGGCTTAACATGGGATTCAGCAACATTCTATTTACCCCAGGCAGGCATTGACGCAGGATGGAATAATTCATTCTTCTTTGATGCTGCAGCAGGTGTATGGTTCGGGACAAACAATACCAGAGTATATAAAAGCCTGACATTGACCAGCTGGAGCACGCAGGTAACAACCGGACAGGTGAATTCCTATGCAATTTGGTTTAATAACCCGCTTGTAGGATTAACCGGCGGCACTGCTTTATTAATTACAACGAACGGAGGTATTAGCTGGGTCAATCCGCCTGCAGCGCTTCCAGGTACAGCTAATCTTGCAGGTATAACCGGTTTTGGTACTGAATGGGTGGTTTGCCGTCAGGCTACAGATATTTATATAACTACAAATAATGGTGTTACATGGGCTACTAGCTACACTGCTCCTGCAGGTAATTTCAGACATGTTGCTAAGAACAGGGTTAATAATATTACGTTTTTCGGTGTCAGGGCAAACGGCGGTATATCCAAAGGCACATTGGTTACCGGAATTGAACCGATTTCAAGCATTGTTCCGGATAAGTTTGAGCTGAAACAGAACTATCCTAATCCATTTAATCCTAATACAAATATAGAGTTTTCATTGCCGAAAAATGGCTTTGTCAATCTTATTGTAATAGATGCTCTGGGAAGGGAAGTTAGCCAGCTTGTTAATAACGAACTAAAAGCAGGAGAGTATAAAATTAATTTCAATGCGGCAGATCTTGCTAGTGGAACGTATTATATGAAATTAATTTCCGGTGATGTGGTTCAGACTAAGAAAATGATACTGGTGAAATAATAATATTTGCTAAGAGCGTAAACGGCGAAGCAATCTCATATACAAATGTGTATTTTAAGGCATCTTAATTTAAGATGCCTTTTTTATTGTGTAAATATTTATCTTTGTAAATGGAAAATAATGATAGTTCAGCAAAGAAAGAAATTAATACACGTACGCTTGGCGGCTGGCTTATAGCTATACAGGTATTCATAATACTAAATGCTATGAGCTGGGTAGGCAACCTGCAGCTATTCTATAAGCTGCTTGGGGATAAAGATGTTTATATAAAGGAAAAGCCCCAAACCGACGCTGCTCTTCTGAACGTATTTGTTTATTACGAGCTGGCTGCAAGCCTGTTGTTTACTTTCGGAGCTTTTATGGTCTTTTATTATTTTTTTAAGAGGAACAGCCGCTTTCCGTTAATAATGACAATTTACCTTATCGCAGAAGTTATTATTGAAGCATTATCGTATATACTGTTCAGTCACTTAGCCAGTGACCCTACTATAATGTGGCAGAAATTGGCATTTAGTATTGTTATAGCTGTACTTATAATATTCTATTTAAGACGATCTGAAAGAGTTAAACAGACTTTCATATTTTGAATATTTTGGAATGCATCAACTGTGTTTATGCTAGTATTTATACAGCCATGCACTTCTAAATTAAGTCCTAAAATCGCATAAATTCATTCCTTTATACTTAAAATTCACTTGAGTATATTTGCAAATTATGAAAATTTCACTGAATTGGTTACGTAATTATATAGATTTTTCACTTCCTATAAATGATCTTGTTAAGGGGTTAACAGATCTTGGCATAGAAGTAGAAGGAGTAGAAAATCAGGAAGAAAGGCTTAAAAACTTTGTAATTGGCAAGGTTATTGAGCGCAAAAAACACCCGAATGCCGATAAATTAAGCGTATGTAAAGTTGATGCCGGTACAGGTGAATTACTGAATATAGTCTGCGGGGCTCCTAACGTTGATTCCGGGCAGACGGTTTGTGTAGCGCTTGTTGGCGCAATTGTACCAAATGGCGGCTTTGAGATCAAGAAAGCTAAGCTTCGCGGAGAAGTGTCTGAAGGTATGATATGTTCAGCAAAGGAGCTTGAGCTGGGCGATGACCACTCAGGCATTATGGTACTTGATACTGACTTACAGGTTGGCACACCAATTGCAAAATATCTGAAACAGAATGATGTTATTATCGAAATTGGTATTACTCCCAACAGGGGTGACCTGCTTTCACACCTGGGTGTTGCCCGTGAGCTTGGAGCATTA
>JAPUEV010000232.1 GCA_027492415.1 Ignavibacteria bacterium | reverse complement strand
GAAAGATCTTCATTTACGATCTGTGAAACTTCTCTGCCTGTACCGTCAAAAATTGTAAGTTTAACAAACCCCTGTTGGGGTAAACTGAAGCTAATGTTGGTTGATGGATTAAATGGATTGGGATAATTTTGTGACAAATTGTAATTTTCAGGTATTGTTGAATTAGAATTATTTACACCTGTCAATAATCCATCCCATTGAGCTACGTTAGAAGACGGGGAACTGAAGATTCCGCCGCAAACCAGTTTACCGTTATATAGGCATGATGCATATGCCCCGCAGACATTTCCATTACCAAAACCGCTTCCAAGCCCTGACCAAGTATTACCATCCCATTTTGCAATTCCGTTCACTGTTTGCCCGCCTGCAGTTGAGTATAAACCTCCTGCATAAACATCTGTTCCATTAACCAATATTGTAAATACATAAGGATACATGCCACCCCCAACACCGCTGCCAAGATTTGACCATGAAGTACCATCCCAGCTTGTTATACATTGATAGGATGATGAAAGACTGCCTGCATACAATTTACCATTACCTGAAGCTGCTGAATAAACAATACCCGCAACACCTGAACCAACTGGTGTCCAGCTTGTGCCATCCCACTGCGCAATGTGGTTAGCTGAAACACCGCCGGCTGTAGAAAAAAATCCGCCTGCTATTAATTTATTATTATATGTTGTTAATGCCATCACCTGAGAGTTTGTTCCGCTCCCGAGAGCAACCCAGCTTCCATTAGCATTCCACTTTGCTATATGATTAGCGCTCAGGTTTTCTACCATGGTAAAGTATCCACCTACTATCAGGTCACCGTTATAAACAGCAAATGCCGAAACTATGCTATTTGGTCCGCCACTTACATCAGACCATGCAGTACCATCCCATCTTGCGATGTTCATTACATCTAAACCGCCTGCCAGGGTAAAGGAACCTCCTACAATTAATTCTCCGTTGTAAACAATCATTGCATTTACAGTGCCGTTGATACCGCCGAAATCACTCCACGAAGTTCCGTCAAATTTTTTAAGACCATGTCCGCCGCTTCCGCTTTGCTCGCCTGCGTATAATTCATTGTTATAAACTACCAATGAATATTCCCAGTTCGTGCCCCCTCCAACCGGTGACCAGCCTTGTGAAAATGTTTGCCCTGCAGACATAATTATTATCACCAGTACACCTGTTACAATTTTTATAAAATTTATCAGCTTTAAAGAATTGTTGTTATTTGTCATCGTCAATATATAATTAATTTTTATTTAGCTTATCAGATTTAAATATGTTTTGCCGGTTTATAATATTAAGTGGAAACCTTTAAACAAACAAAATTAACCAAAGTAACCTAAAAGGAAGGTTAATGGATTCTTAAAAAATGCTAAAAATTTAAACTATTATTATTGTAAGGGTTTATCGTGATATATCTTAGAAAATGAGAGTGTTACAATAGTTCCTTTTAAGATTTCGCTGGAATATTCTACTTTTATATTTTGAAGATCAGTAAGCCGTTTTACAATAGCCATACCTATTCCGTGCCCACCGGCTTCTGTGCTTCGCGCTTCATCACTTCTGTAAAATCTGTCAAATACTCTTAAAAGCTGTTCTTTTGTCATTCCAATACCGTAATCTTTTATTGAACAGGTTACTTCTATTTCAGTTTCTTCTAAATTAACATCAATTTGCTTTCTATCACCTGAATACTTAATTGCATTTGTAAACAGATTTTCAAGTATAATATCAAGTAATGCGGGATCAGCATTTACAAAGCATTTATTCTTTTCCTCAAAATTGATTTTAATGCCTTTATCATGAGCATACTCACTAAGTCTGAAAATACAATAATGAATGCTTTGGTTTAATTCTATCTCAGCCGCTTCCAGTTCTATTTCTGAACTCTCAAATCTTGCAAGCATTAATAGCTGATCGATAAGTACACCTATCCTGTCAACTTCTTTTATACAATACTGAATTTTACTTTGATAATATTCAGCTTCGCGTGGCCTCCGGATAAGTACTTCAAGGGTACCTTTTATGACTGATAGCGGTGTTCTTAACTCATGGGAGGCATCAGATGTAAATTGTTTTTCACGTAATACTGCATCTTCAAGCCGCTCCATTAAACTATTTATAGTCTGGGCAAGTTCGTGGATCTCATCTTTATTTTCAGGAAGGTCTATCCTTGTGTTAAGATTTTCTTTTGTTATAGCCCTGGCTTCACGGTTTACTTTTGTTAAGGGAATAATGCTTCTGCCGGCAATGTACCTTGAAATGAAAAATAAAATGATCAGCAAAACAGGGTAGCTTACAATTAATACATTTCTCAAATTTGCTACTACATTTGCAGCGCCTTCAAGTGGTACTGCTACAACAATATAACCTATTAGCTTACCTTTATTGTTAATTATAGGATTTTGCATTTGCCTGACCGGTTTATCATGGATCTGTGAATTGAAAAAAGTTCCGGCTGTTAATTGAAGGTTTAATGAGTCATTTTTAAGGTTAGGGGTTTTTTTAAAAGTTATCTTTTCAATGTTAATAACCTCTGCAAAGATGGGATAAACCTCAACATTCTGGTGTTCTTTTTCGCTCCATTCAGAAACATCTTTAAAAAAAACCGTATCCCTGTTCATATCAATATCGTCAAGAATATCAAGTGCTTCAAACTCAAGACGCTCTTCAATATTATTATATGAAGCGCTGAATACTACCTGGTATATAACAACAAACAGCAGTAATGTAATTACTGATGTTGCGCTTAGATAGAAAAGGGCTATTCTATTTCTCAGGCTTATGTTCAATTTTATTTAACCCTATTCATCACGGGTGATATATCCAACACCTCTTATGGTATGAATAAGCTCTTTCTGTTTTCCGGTTGGATTTAGTTTTTTTCTGAGGAAATTTATGTAAACATCTATTACTGAAGTATCTGATCCAAAATGTATATCCCATACATGCTCAATAATATTTGTACGAGTACACACTTTTCCTTTGTTGCGTATCAGGAACTCCAGAAGTGAAAATTCTTTAGGTGTAAGCTCAAGCTCCTTTGAACCTCTGAATACCCTGTGAGTATCCAGGTTCATTTCAATATCACATAATGTAAGTATCGATTGCTCGCCGGTTCTGGTTTTTAACTGTACCCTTATACGTGCAAGCAGTTCATCAAATTCAAACGGTTTCTTTATGTAATCATTTGCTCCGGCTTCCAGACCGAAAACAACATCCTGAACTGTATCTCTGGCTGTAAGAAAAATTACGGGTGCTGTTTTATTCAGTTTTCTGAATTCGCGGCAAATTTCTATACCGCTTAGTCCGGGCAGCATCCAGTCAAAAATCAATAAATCATAATCATTAGATAAAGCTAGTTCGAGTCCTTTTCTGCCGTCCGCAGTAAAATCCACCGCAAAACCTTCTTCTTCAAGACCATCCTTAAGAAAACCCGAAATCCCTTTTTCATCTTCTACTATCAGGATTCTCATGAGTTGTTCAAATTCATTTTCTTTAATGCATATGGTTTCATCTGTTGGCAGTATATTATGTGCAAATGTGATAAATGGCAATCTTTCAGTATCAATCATAAAATTATATATAGATTGATACAATAATATGCCGTTATTTCTTAAAGAAAGTTCAATTCTTTCTTAAAATTTGCTTAAAAGAAACATTTCTAAAATAGTTATTTGAAATTGACCAAAGTATGATAAAAACCAAATATTTGTATGATAATCGGAAGCTAATTACATAAATTTCGTTGTTATTTTCATGGTTTCTATTTGATATAAATATCACAGATCATATACATTTTTATATCGTAGTTATTATCAAAGAATTATTTATTTCATTAAGTGCCTGTTGCCATTTTTATCAACTCTGTATTCTAGTCCACTTTCTATCAGCATACCTTCTGATATTCCTTCAGCATGATCTGTATCAACTGCAATTATTCTCTCATTGTAAAAATACCTGGCAAAGTCAACAATAGTGTGACCCACAATGATTTTACTTACATTAAAATTTATCAATGTTGTATTAAGCTCATCATCTGTTGTTGTGCCGTCTACATAACCTCTGTACCAGAAAGGTGAGGTTTTGCCGGCGAAAATTGTACTTATCCTGGGATCTGTATTTTTTCTTGCTTCTCTGCTGTTAAAATAATGCTCTCTTGCAATGCTGTTAATTTCTTCAATTGTTAAGTTAAGGGAATCAATTACCGGGGAGATGCCACCATGAAGGAATAAATACGGACCTATCTTCTCTATAATATTTTTTGTGGCAAGCCACCTGCCAAGCTCAGTATTCGGGCTATAAAGCGCCTTGTATTCTTCATTAAGCAGCTTGCAGTTTTCAAAATACTTATTTCTAACATAGCGCAGGTCATCATTCATATTCATAATTTCATGATTGCCCAGTATAAAATGCACATACCCGCCATGTTTAACGGCTTCCTGCTCCAGGTGATAAATGAACCACAGGCATTCCGTTACATGCAGACCCCTGTCGAACATATCACCATTCAAGACCAAATGTCCCGTGCCAAAGATCCACTCGTTGGAATTATTTATTACTTTATTGCTTATTAAAAGATCACGTAAAGGAATAAAGTTACCTTCGATATCAGAAAATACAATTATCTTATCCGGCATTTCATAAACTGAGCTTTCGTTTGATGAAGGATCCTTTATAATCGTATTGAATGATATAGAATCATTGATAATACAGGTTATCTGCGTGCCAATAACAGAACCTGTAACTGAGTCACTTTTACAATAGAACCCGTTTTCATTTTGTAGTACCTGTTTCAAAATTGCTGCATCGTTTCTGTAAATTATGTAAGGACCGTCAATCCCGGCCGAAGATAAATCAGTAGAATCATTTCCTTCTGCTTCCATTTGCATATTTAGTTGGTTTGAATGAACAACTGTATTAATAAATAAAAGTATGACAGTTAATATAGAAATATACTTCATAGTGCAGTTCAATTTGTGTTTATTCCTTAAGCTAAAATAGCAAAAATATATTATCATTAAGCCGTAAAAAAAGGCGCTCAATAAATTGAACGCCTTTTGTGAAGCTCAATACGGCAATTTTACTTAACCAATACCATTTTTAAAGTTTTACTGAAAAACTCATTGTTACCGGTAGCAGATAGCCTGCATAAATATATCCCGCTGCCAAACCCTGAAGCATCCCATTGAGCTTCGTAGGTACCGGCTGTAAAATTGCCGTTGGCAAGGGTATTTACAAGTTTACCGAGAGAGGTAAAAATTTCAAGTTTAACATAACTGGCGGCTTTAATTTCAAAATTAATTTTCGTTAACGGATTGAACGGATTTGGGTAGTTTTGTGAAAGGCTGAAAATTTCAGGGATTACAGCTGATGACTGATGTATGCCTACAAACTGTCCCCCGGTAGTGGTGCGAAGGATAGTTCCTCCTGTGCCTACAGCTGTACCGTTATTTTGATCAGTAAAATAGATTCCGTTCAGATCGTTGTTTGTACCGCTCGAAATTAAAACCCAGTTTGCCCCCCCGTTTGTAGTTTTAAAAAGAGTACCAAAGTCACCGGCAATCATTCCATTAGCAGCATCCGTAAACTTAACAGAGTATAAAACATTAAGTGTACCTATCGTCTGAACATTCCAGTTGTTTCCGCCGTTCGTTGTTCTCAGGATCGTTCCGGAATTACCAACTACCGTACCGGTATTTGCATCCGTGAAGTTTACACTATATAAAGAACTGGGGGTTTCACCTGATTGATCAACCCAGTTTACCCCGCCGTTGGTGGTTTTAAGAATTGTACCGTTATCACCAACCGCAGTTCCTGAAATAGAGTTCGTTAAATGAACACTGTAAAGCATATTTGCCGTACCGCTGGTTTGCTCTGCCCAGTTTATACCGCCGTTTGTTGTCTTTATAATGGTACCTGATTCACCAACTGCGGTACCTGTATTTACATCTGTGAAATATACACCTCTTAATGTATTTGCCGTTATACCTGATTGAGGAGTCCAGTTAGTGCCTCCATTGGTAGTTCGTAATATAGTTCCGTTTCTTCCGACTGTAGTACCGGTATTTACGTTTGAAAAATAAACACTGTACAGATGATTTGTAGTACCGTTGGCCTGCATTACCCAGTTAGCACCGCCATTAGTTGTTCTTAAGATGGTATTTACTTCACCGACTGCAGTACCTGTATTAATATCAGTGAAGTACACACTTTTAAGGTTCACTACGGATCCGCTTGATTTAAGCGACCAGTTAGTGCCGCTGTTTGTTGTCATAAGTATTAATCCTGTGCTTCCTACGACAATACCTGTATTGGAATTTGTGAATTTAATACCAAATAAGAAAAATGGAACACCTGTTGTCTGGCTAATCCAGTTAGCACCGCCGTTAGTAGTTCTTAAGATTTTACCGGCTTCACCTGATGCTTGCCCTGTATTTGCATCTGTAAAGTGAACACTTAACAAAATAGTGCTTAATCCGCTTGTTTGAGAGATCCAGCTTGAGCCGCCGTTAGTAGTTCTTAGAATTTTCCCCAATAATCCAACTGCTGTTCCTGTATTTGCATCAGTGAAATAAACACTAAATAAAAATGCTGTCGTGCCGCTTGTCTGGCTAAGCCAGTTTGTTCCGCCGTTAGTTGTTCTTAATATTACACCGGATTCACCCACAGCTGTTCCGGTACTTGCATCCGAAAAGTGAACACTATATAATAAATTAACTGTTCCGCTTGTTTGGGTAAACCAGTTGATGCCGCCATTTGTAGTCCTTAAAATTATTCCTGATTCTCCCGCAATTGTTCCGGTGTTTGCGTTAACAAAGTGAACGCTGAATAATGTCAGGGCTGACCCGCTGGTTTGTGCTATCCAGTTTATTCCGCCGTTAGTTGTTCTGATAACTGTACCGTCATCTCCGGCAGCTGTACCTGTATTAGGGTCCGTAAAAAATACAGTCCGCAATTCTGTATTTGTACCGCTGTTCAGGATTTCCCAGCTTATACCGCCGTTTGTTGTTTTTAAAATTGTACCGGATGCACCAGCGGAAAATCCGGTGGAGCTGTTCACAAAGCTGATACTTTCCAGGTTATTTCCCTGGGGCAGGGGATTTTGCCATACCCAACCCGATTGAGTGAAAATATTACAGGAATAAAACATCAGAAATAGAAGGAAAATTTTTTTATTCATTTTATTGGCAGAATTTAATAATAGTTTAAATGATTACCTTTTTTAATGTTTGGTAGTAATGCAAATTTAGCTTAGATAGGAGGTGGTAAACAAAGAAAAATAAGCGGTATTGTGAGAAAAAAAATTCTTTAAATATGCATAAATCTGCACTATAACTGCTATTTTTGATGTATTTATTAGTATTTTTGTGAGAAGAAAAATAATTAACATTCACAAAATTAATGAATAGTACAATACTGGTCAGTTTATTGAAACATTTCTCAAAGGGCGAAATAAAATTATTTTCGAAATTCCTGGATTCACCGTATTATAACAGCAATAAAGCGGCAATTTCTTTGTTTGATGAGATAAGGAAATTTTACCCGGAGTTTAATTCAGAATTACTTAAGAAAAAAAATGTTTACAAAAAAGTATTTCCGGGTGAAAAGTTTAATGATGTAAAATTAAGAAAACTTATCTCTGATCTGAATAAGCTTGCCGAAAAATTTATTTCCGTTGAAAATTTAACAAGAGATAGTAACCAGGCTCATAATGCCTTTCTTAATTTTAAAAAGGACAGGCATTATTTTGATAATGCAGGCACATATTTAAAAAACTGGAAGAACGTTCTTGATATTTCATCAGCAGGAAAGGACGATAACTACTATTACTTTAAGTTTTGTTATGAAAGCCATGTCTCTCACATCAGTTCATTTAAGCCTAAGGTTGAGTCCTCTTATAAGGATAAAGAGCTTAAAAGCTTGACCTGTTATTTTGCCCTTAAAGCTATGCACATATACTGCTTAAACTTTATAATGAGCCTTGCTTACGGTTCTTCTCAAGAAAATATTTTGCTAAAAGAGATCCTTGCATTGGATGATAATGGATTTTTTTCAGAGGAACCTTTGATCCATATATACTGTGAACTTATTAGGCTGTTTACGGCTGATATTAAAAGCAACAGGGACCTGTTGTACCAAATTCACAAAGAACTGGCAGAAAAGGAGAAAAGTATAGCCAATGATGAGAAGATAGCTCTGTATTGGTTCATTTCGCAATACCTTGTACTTACCTCAGGCAAGTTTGTATTACCATGGTATAACGATCTTAAATGGTATTATTTTAAAAAACAAATTGAGCTGCAGATTGAAATAGGGGAAAAATTCAGCTGGGCTGCATTTGTAAGCATTATAAATAACGGTCTTACACAAAAAGAGTTTGACTGGATAAACTGGTTTATCAGCGGGTACACACATTTGATAAATTATGATAACAAAAAGCTGCTTGTTAGCTGGGCAAAAGCTAAAGTTATGTATACAAAAGGCGAGTATGTTGATTCCCTTAAAGAGCTGCTTCTTATCAATTCAAACCTGGGGTATATGAAATATAATATAAGCAGCTTAACTATAATGAACTATTATGAGCTTGGTAATTATAATGAACTTTCCTATTACCTGCAGTCATACGGGAAGTATATAAGCAAAACGGATAAGCTTTATGATATTGGTATCAATAAAATAATAGTGGTTGGCTTTATAAAAGCTGTTAACCTGCTTGTAAAATTACAATACTGCTCTGACCCTGTGCAGCAGGATGCTATAAAATTTAAAATAGAGAAACTTACACAGGAAAAAATTCTATCCCGAAACTGGGTACTGGAAAAGCTTAATGAATATAATATTGCCAATTAAACATTCAGCAGGAACACTTTATGGTTAATTTTTATAAAACTCATTACGGGAGTTTTTTCAGAATTACTTAACAACCACCATTTTCTTTACATCTTTAAAAATTACTCCGCCATTCGGTGTGTTTGCTGTAATCTCATAATAGTATACACCCGATGAAAGCATTACTGCGTCAAAATCTGCAGTATACTCACCGGGATCGCTTAAGCCGTTGTATATTTCCGAAACCATTCTGCCAGTTACATCGTAAACCCTTAACACTACGTTAGAGCGTTTGGGTATATCAAATTTAATGTTCGTAACCGGGTTAAATGGATTAGGGTAATTCTGTTTTAATGCAAATACTTTTGGAAGCTCTGTGGTATTAATTGAAATACCAATTGTTCCGGGAACTGTTCCGGCTGCTGTTGTGCCCGTTTTTAAAACTATATCATTATTCGGATCAAAAGCAAAAGCAGCTGGCTGCCTGTTAAATGTCCAGATCCATATCTGGTTATTGGCTGTGTTATCTATCCTGAAAGTTGTATCAGGACCTGAAGCAAAAGTAATTTTTACCGTTAATGGCATTCTGTGAAAAGGAGTATTGGATTGTGTCTGTTTTGCCTGGAAACCCACATTCCAGCTGCCGTTGCCAAGATCTGCAAACTGGTATAAATTTGAATATACAGGATGATTTGGCTGCTTAACCCACTCATCAATAAACCATGTTAGGTCCTGCCCCGATATCTGGCTTATCTTTGCGGTAAAATCATCGGTTGCAGCAGATTTATATTTAAATTCCGCTGTATCCATTGCATACCCGCGCAAACAGTTAAAGAAAACAGTTGTATCATTTAAAACATAACGGAGCATATGAAGTACACATGCGCCTTTATTATATGTTATTGCAAGGTTGTAAAGTGTATTGGCATCAGGTGTTGTTACAGCCCATTGCGGATTATAGATAGGCCAGCCGGGATTGCTGTTTAAGTACCCTCCTGCATCACCGTTAATATCATTTTTATATGCTGTATACCCGCTGGTTTTTTCAAGCCATAATGCTTCGCAATAAGTAGCAAAGCCTTCATTTAGCCAAACATCTGCCCAGGTTGCGCAGGTTACAAGATCGCCAAACCATTGGTGTGCAAACTCATGTGAAACCAGGTTTTCGCCCCAGCAGTTGGGGCAAATTGTTGTCAGGGTTTGGTTTTCCATTCCTGCCCATGTAAAACCTGTCGAAGGAGCAGATGCAAACCCGTTCTTTTCAAAACCATGCTCGCCAAATTTCTGGGAGTAATAGGTTGTCATATTCAGAAGAACGTTTTGCATACCGGCAAGATTTTCTCCTGTATTATAATAAAACCTTAACGGAATGCTGTCTGCCGGATTTGATAGCTTATGCCAGTAAACAATATTCAGGTTGTAATTTACTTTGCCGGTCATTACTACAAGATATGTCGCAACAGGGTCACTGCTTACCCAGTGATAATATAAAGTATCACCGGTTAAAGTTGAATCATTTAGCCTGCCGTTGGAACCTATCTTTACATTTGCAGGAACCTTAATTGTCAGGTCAACAGTCGCTTTATCAGATGGTTTATCCCAGCAGGGGAACCATTTCCTGGCGCCTTCAGGTGCTGCATCAGTAAAAAATCCGCCGTTGCCGGTATAAATAGCATTATCACCAACATTGTTGTGAGAGTAGTTTACAAGTACTTCTGTTATTTCGCCGGGGTTATATACCCTGTTAAGCGTTATATTAAGTATATTCCCGGTATGGGTAAATGTTGTACCGCTTAGCCCCACAGAGCTTACCGTAATTGATGTATTTACTGCATTCAGATTAATTGAGCTGAGCGCTGTATCTACCCTGAATTTTACTATCACGCTTCCAGTAAATGATTTTGGGAAAGGAGTAATGAAACAGTTCCTGATATCCAGGTTAAGCTTATAATCCAGCACATCAAAAGTATGTTTTGGTGAGTTTGGCGAATCAAATTCATTAACAGCAAAAGGTAATGATCTTTTTCTTTCAGAGCAAAGCTCACTTGCTTTTTTTATTGTAGACTGCGAAAAAATTGTTTGTGTTAATAAAAGGGCTGCTAATAATAAGTATAAATTGAATTTCATGATATTTTATATACAATTGTTATTGACGGAATATTATAAAATAACTCTTTTTTAAGCACAAAAAAAGGCGTTCAAAAATTGAACGCCTTTTGAAAATAATTATTTTATTATTTTATAACAACCATTTTCTTTACATCATAAAAGTTAATTTTACCTGTTTCGGAATTTGCTGTTATTTCATATAAATAAACTCCCGAAGCGAGATTGAGCGCATTATAACTTGTGTTATATGTACCCGGAAGAAGCGGACCATTGTATATTTCAGAAATCAAAATGCCCGTTATATCGTAAACCCTTAATAAAACATCTGAGTAACAGGGAATTTCAAATCTTA
>JAPUEV010000231.1:2596-11398 GCA_027492415.1 Ignavibacteria bacterium | reverse complement strand
CCCATTGCGAACTCATCGCAATTGGTTTTTCCTATAATTATCGCATCTTCATCAATGAGCCTTTGCACTGCTGTTGCAGTATACAATGCTTCAAAGTTTTCAAGTATCTTTGATGAACATGTAAGCTTATATCCTTTTAAAGAAAGTACATCTTTTACAGCTATCACCATACCTGCAAGCCTGCCGGCAGTTCCGGATTTTATCTTCGCATCAATTTCTTCCGCTCGCTTTAAGGCATCATCTTTAAAAACCAAAAGGAAAGCATTTAAATGCTTTCCTTTTTCTATGTTAGAAAGATAATAGTTTACCGCATCTTTGCAGCTTACGCTGCCATTATCAAGCTCCTTACGCAATTCATCATAACCTGCGAACATTTTCATTAAAAATTTATCTTACCCGGTTCTAAATTTGTTTTAGCTTGTCTTTTTTTCTTCAGTTGATGCGCTTGATATTTCTGACTCAATATCTTTTGATGCTTTTTTGAATTCTCTCATACCTTTACCAAGCCCTGACATAAGCTCAGGTATCTTTTTGGCTCCAAAAAGAACAAGAATTACGATACAAATTAAGATTATTTCCTGGGGACCTAATCCGAACATTTTTTACTCCTGTATCCGATACTACGGATGTTATTTATTAAAAATTTTACCTATTACCTTTATAGCGCAGTATAATGTTACTGCAATAAAGAGAAAGTAAACCGCTACTTCTAAAGAAGAGCTGTGTGGCATGACCGGAATATTTAATTCATAGAATTAATAACACTCTCAAACAGGTATTTGCCGTCGCTTCCGCCAACAATAGATTCGCTTGCTCTTTCAGGATGCGGCATCATACCAAGAACATTGCCCGTTTTATTCATTATGCCGGCAATGTTATCCATTGCGCCGTTCGGGTTATCTTCATACCTGAAGACTACCTGGTTATTATCATTCAGCATTTCCAGTGTATCATCTGAGCAGATATAATTACCATCACCATGCGCAACAGGCACAACCATTTTACCGGGTTTATCATTCCCGTTACCGTTATAAGCTGATGTAAAAATGGTATTTTTGTTCTCAATATTCAATGTAACATTTCTGCATACAAATTTAAGGCTTTGGTTCCTTAGCAGCGCTCCGGGTAACAGCCCTGCTTCACATAATATCTGGAAACCGTTGCAGATACCTATTACCACTCCCCCGTTTGATGCATGCCTTACAACATCCTTCATGAGAGGTGAAAACCTTGCAATCGCGCCGCATCTTAAATAATCACCGTATGAAAATCCGCCGGGTACTATTATAACGTTCCTGCTGCCAATAGAGCTTTCTTTATGCCAGAGGAATTCTGTATCCTGGTTCAATATATGCTTTAATGTGTTGTATGCATCGTGGTCACAGTTAGAGCCCGGGAAAACTACAACGCCAAACTTAGCTTTACTCATTAAATAAATTAATTTCCGTTTACGTTCACTACTTCAAAGGTATAATCTTCCATTACAGGGTTAGAAAGAAGCTTTTTACATACTTCATCTGTAATTAGCTCGGCTTCTTCCTGTGATTTGGTATCAATGTTAAGCTCAACATACTTGCCTATTCTTGTATCAAGAATGTTCTTGTAGCCAAGGCTCTGGATAGAATGTTCAACTGCCTTGCCCTGGGGATCAAGGATTGATTTCCTTAATGTGACTTTTATTTTAGCAGAATACAATTTTTATTGAATTTTATGTAGTTTAAAATAAATTTTTCTTATCATTAGTATCATCATAAAGCCCAGCAGAAGCACTGATACAATAGGCATTACATTTATGTTTGCTTCAACCAGCAGGCGGTTATTGATATATCCTGAGCTGAACTTTGACCTGACTTTTGCAAATACTACCCTGCCGTTATCTGCAGATTCCCAGTCTTCGACGTAAACAAAATCACCGCCTTTTATCTGTGCATCAGCGCTTTTGTAATCAAACGGGTCATGCAGCAGCGGTATGTACCCGTACGGAGTTAATCTTAATACAGCTTTATCGTAAGCAAAATTATTGTATATATCCAGCGAGCTGTTCACCATTTGGTAAGTAATACCGAACAGTATTAAAAAAAAGAGGGCTTTTATAAATAAAAGCGCGGCTTTTTTCATTTTATTTCTGGCTTAACTGCTTTTCTACTTTTTCTTTATGGTCCCTGTAAAGCTTCCTGTCAAAAATTTTCAATGCCTTATCAATTGATTCATTTGCCTTTGCGTAATCTTTCAGATTAAAATAAAGCTTTGACTGTATATAATACGAGCTTGCTTCATTAACTGAGCCAGCAACATATTTTAACGCATCTTCAATTCTCTTTAGCCCTTTGTTATAATCCTCATCGCTTGTGCCTTTATCAGCAAACCCAATTGCTACCTGGTTTAAGAACTGGCCATAGCTTGAATTTAAAGCATCATCATTGGGGAACTTGGCAAATGCATCCTTATACCATTTTTCAGTATTGGGCATATCAGCCAGCTCATAATAATATGTTTCAGCAAGTGATACGTATGCATCTTTAAGCTGGTCGCTGTTTGGGTTAGCAATTATGAACGCTTCAAGCTGTTTTGCTTTTTCTTCTTTTTCTGTGAATGAAATTAAACGGAATTGAGCGTCATCTGTTTTTCCGCCTGCGTTGGAACCGTCCATCTGGATTATCTTATTAAGAAGCTCTTTAGCCTTATCACCTTCGCTGTACATTGAATATTTATCTGCAAGCTTAAGCGTTGCATCTATGTTTGATGGATTTTTTTCAACTTCTGTCTTTAGGTATGAAAATGTATTTATACCTTTATTGTAGTCCTGCATCATTTCCAGGAAATCTTTTGCAGGCACGTATCCGTAGATCCTGTCAACTTCATTGCCGTCGCCATCAAGGAATAATATTGAAGGAAAACCCTGTATCTTGTATTTCTTGGCAAAATCAACGCCTTCGCCTTTTTCAGCATCTATCTTATAATTTACCTGGTTGGCATTTGCAAAATCAGAAACATCCTTCTTTGCATAAACTTTGTTATCAAGCTCAATACACCATTTGCACCAATCGGTCATAACATCAACCATTACAAGCTTGTTTTCAGATTTTGCCTTGGCAAGAATTTCTGAAACAGAGCCTTTCTGGAAATCGATCTGTGAAAATGCTGTGCTGCTGATAAAAAAGAGGGCAAATAATAAAACTGCTTTTTTCATTGGTTTTTTCTCCGGTGATTTATGCTACTTATACTAAGGCGAAAATAAGAATTTAAGTTCAAATGTAATATGGTTATATTTGTATATATTTAAATGAATAAATACGTTAAAACGTTTCTTGGTATTTTAATAGTAATAATCCCCGTTATCCTTGTTCTGGGCTTACTTTTCAATATTATCTCCAAAAAATCATTTTATCCTACAACAGGCGAAATTGCCGTTACAGGCTTAAAATCGCAGGTAAAAGTTTACTTTGATGACTATGGTGTTCCGCAGATATATGCCCAAAACCAGGATGATGCATATTTTACAGAAGGTTACCTGCATGCACAGGATAGACTTTGGCAGATGGACTTAACCCGCAGGGTTGCCGAAGGCAGGCTATCTGAGGTATTAGGCTCATCTGTAATTGAATTTGATAAATTATTCAGAACGATCGGGATTCACCGTTTTGCGTATAACTGGTACAGCAATATTAGCCCTGATTCAAAAAAGATACTTGAGTCTTATACTGCCGGGGTTAATAAATTTATAGAAACCCATTATAACAACCTCCCTGTTGAGTTTGACGCATTGAACTACAAGCCTGACCCGTGGAAGCCGGAAAATTCTTTGATGCTTGCAAGGATGATGGGCTGGGATTTAAATATAGCATGGTATACTGATTATATAATGGGCGAAGTTCTGAGTAAAACCGGTATGGAAAAAACCTCTCTCATCTTTCCCGATACTAATATCACTATATATACCAAACCCGTGGAAGAAACTGCAGATTCAACTGCTGAAGACGAAGAAACGGATACACCAAAGAAACGCAGACAAAGGAATGAGACCGGCATGCTTGGTAATGATAATGCCGAATACCTTAAGCAGGTTTCTGCACTTGGCAAAGGTTTTTTTGAATTGAACCAAAGCTACAGGCAATATTTCAATATGAATGTCTCTCATGTTGGCAGCAACTCATGGGTAGTTTCAGGCAGCCGCTCAATGTTTGGTAAGCCAATACTTGCTAATGACCCCCACCTTGCACTTCAAGCACCTTCACGATGGTATGAAGTTTACATTAAAGGCGGTTCACTTGATGTGCGCGGAATGTCTTTCCCCGGTATCCCCGGAGTAGTTATAGGCAATAATAAATTCATAAGCTGGGGTTTAACCAACTTAATGAACGATGACAATGATTTTGTGATAATAAAAAGAGATTCAGCTGACAGCAGGAAATATATTTATAACAACCAGCCTGTTGCAATGGATTCCATTACAGAAAAAATATTCGTAAAGGATTCCATGGAGATTGATTTTAAGATCTTCACAACAAAGATTGGCCCTGTTATATCTGACCTTAAAGTAAGAGGCTTTGCGGATATGAAGGAAAACAGTGATGACCCTTATAAGGATAAAATTATGACCTTCCGCTGGACAGGCTTTGAACAGAGTGATGAAATAAAATGTTTTTACGGCATAAATACAGCTAAAGGCTGGGATGATTTTAAAAATGCGCTTAAGGATTTCTGCGTACCGGCGCAAAACTTTTTATACTCTGATATTTACGGCAATATAGGCTACCGCGCCGGCGGAAAAATCCCTGTAAGGAAGACCAATGTAAATTACAGCTATATCTTCCCCGGTGAAGATGAATTAAGCTGGACGGGCTTTATTGATTTTGACAAAATGCCTGAAGTATTCAACCCGCCTGAAGGATATATTGTTACGGCAAACACCGATCCCTTCAGCTGGATGAAGGATAAGAAGGATAAATATTACATATCTTACTTGTGGGAGCCATCATCAAGGTTTGACAGGATAAAGAATTTCATAGATTCAAAAACTGTATTTGATCTTGAAGATTTTAAGCTGCTGCAGAACAGCTATGAATCACCTTATGCCAGGGAAATAGTTAAGAACATTGCTGAAGATATAAACAGCAGCCCTTCGCAGCGCACAAATGATATTGACTGGGCAGTAGAAAGATTTATGAACTGGAACGGCGAATTAAATAAGAATGAATCGATAGGCACGGTTTACAATACATACCTTGTTTTCTTAATCAAAAATATTTTTGAAGATGAGCTTGGCGATAATATATTCAATGATCTGATTTCAATACAGAACATTCCGTACCGCGCGCTTGAAATACTGATGAAGCAGCCTGAGAATATCTGGTTTGATAATGTAAATACCCGTGAGACCGAAAAACGCGCTGATATTGTAAAGAAAAGCTTAGCGCAGGCAATTGAGTTCCTGAAGACAAAGTTCACTAACCAGGATATTAATACGTGGAACTGGGGCACACTGCATACAGTAAAGTTCAGGCACCCCATGGGTTTTGTAGAAGCGCTTGATAAAACTTTTAATATAGGTCCGTTTGATGTAGGCGGCGACCAGACCAGTGTAAACAATACTGAATACAGCTTCAGCGATGTAATAGAGAACGGCAAATATAATGTAGTGGTAGGCGCATCAATGAGGATGATGATAAATATGGCTGATATTGAGCATGCGGTAACAATTAATACAACTGGTCAATCAGGGCAGCCGCTGAGCAAACATTACAGCGACCAGGCAAGGATGTGGAGCTATGGCGATTACAAAAAGAACACTATGAGCGAACTTGAGATGATAGATAAAAAATACGAACTGCTTATTCTAAATCCATAACCAATTGTCAGAATTCACACCATATAATTCCCGTCCGAAGAAATCACTGGGTCAAAATTACCTGACAGATGAAAATATCTGTAAAAATATTGTTGATTCATTTGATATTCAGCCGGGTGATAGAGTAATTGAAATAGGTCCGGGCAAAGGCGCTATTACAAAATTCATTCTTGAAAAAACAGATAACTTTACAGCTGTTGAGCTTGACAGGAATAACTGCGCAATACTTAAGCAAAGATTTGCAGGCATTGATCTTATAAACCGTGATTTTTTAAAGCTTGATATGAACGAGCTGAAAACAAACCCTGATGAAAAACTGAGGATAATAGGCAACATACCATATAATATCACTTCACCTATAATTTTTAAGCTTGTTGATAACAGAACCATCATTCAGGATGCGCAGTTAATGATACAGGAGGAAGTTGCTCGCAGAATTACATCTGAGCCTGGGAATAAGGAATACGGCATACCCAGTGTGCTGGTGAATGCATTCGGTTCATCAAAGCTGCTATTTAAGGTATCACGCAACAGCTTTTACCCAAAGCCAAAAGTGGATTCAAGAATAATCTATTTTGATTTTACTGTTTCACAGGAAGATAAGATTAAAGATATAGAATATTTCAGGAAGCTTGTTAAGGCATCTTTCGGCACAAGGAGAAAAACACTGCGGAATTGCCTGAAAAATATTGAAGCAGACCTTTCAAGATCAGAGCTTGATTTCAGCCGGAGGGCAGAGAGCTTAAGCATAGAAGAATTTATTACCCTGAGCAACCAATTGTGTTAAAAGAGATAAAAGATAAAATATACCGGTCACCTGAGTTCAATACCATAACGGAAAAGAACGGAAAAGATCTTTTCTTTACCGGTATCAGGGGCTCGCTGACAGCATTTATAATATCAAGGCTGTTTGAGCTGAATCCAAAGATCGTTTTCTGCTCAAATGATGCAAACCGGCTGTTTAAGCTGAAGGACGACCTGAACCTGGTACTTGGCTCTGAAGCTGCGGGGCTGTATTTGGGTGAGTACGACGAAGAGTTTGAGTCTGATATCACTCCCCTTTCATCAACACTAAGAAAAATTTCTTCCGGTGAAAGCTTTATACTGCTGACATCTCCTGATGCGCTTAATAAAAATATTCTGACTGAAGAATCTTTCAGGAAAAATATTATTGAGCTTGTAAAAGGAAGCGACTTTGCATTTGATGAGCTTGTAAAAAAGCTGAAGGAATTCAATTTTACACGTAAAAAAATAGTTGAGGAAGAAAATGATTATGCCGTACGCGGCGGAATTATTGATATTTATCCTGAGAACCTGAACCAGCCTGTCAGGATCGAGTTTTTTGGCGACCAGGTTGAATCGATCAGGGAATTTGACCTTGTAACACAGCGCTCAATTGCGCAGCTGGGAACGGTGGAGATACTTCCTTCAACTGAATCACTGGATAGCGCAAACAGCGAAACTGAGAAACTGATCGATTATATAAAACATGATACTTTCTTCCTGCTTGATGAACCGGACCTTATCAAAGAAGATAACCAGGATATATTCTACAAAACAACTAATTACAGCCGTTCATATTTTTCAGGCTTTCCGCTGATAAAGAGTATTGCATTAAATGATAATGATAAAGAGCGGACAACAGAGCTTTTTATTGATACTAAGTCACAGCCCTCATTTAACTCAAACACAAAATTATTCGCTGAAAATTTAAGCGAGCTTACAGTTTTCGGCTATTCAGTTTATATTTCATGCACAGATGATTACCAGCTAAAGCGCACCCGTGAAATAGTTGATGAGATACTTGGTGATGACCTGAATAATATCAAATACATTGATGGCTCAATTCATGAAGGATTCGTGCTTCCTTCGGCTAATATTGCGGTCTATACAGAGCACCAGGTATTCGGCAGGTACTTCAGGCCGGCAAAGCGCAAGCGGAAATTCGGCGGGATTACATTTAAGGAGCTTAGTACTATTAATTATGGTGACTTCATGGTGCACCAGAATTTCGGCATAGGCAAATATGCAGGATTAAAAAAGATAGTTACCGGCGGCGTGGAGCAGGAAGCGGTTAAGCTGCTTTATAAAGATAACGATATGGTGTTCGTTAACCTTAACTCACTTCATTTAATTAAAAAATTTTCCGCGGCAGAGGGCGTAACGCCAAAGCTGAACAAGCTTGGCGGCAGCGAGTGGGAAAGGATAAAGCAGAAGACCAAGAAAAAGATACAGGAAATTGCCCGTGATCTTATACTGCTTTATTCAAAGCGTAAATCAGAAAAAGGCTTCCGCTTTTCGCCTGATTCAGTATGGCAGAAGGAGCTTGAAGCAAGCTTTATGTATGAAGATACCATTGACCAGGCTGCAGCAACAGAGGCAGTTAAGAGGGATATGGAATCAGAAAATCCTATGGATAGGCTTGTATGCGGTGATGTTGGCTTTGGCAAGACTGAAGTCGCCGTGCGCGCTGCATTTAAAGCTGTTGTTGATAATAAACAGGTTGCAGTTCTTGTGCCAACAACTATACTTGCTGAACAGCATTACAATACTTTTAAAGACAGGCTTACTACCTGGGCTACGGAAGTTGACCACCTTTCAAGGTTTAAAACCAAGAAGGAACAGAAGGAAATACTCGAAAAGCTTGAGTCAGGCAAAATCAATATTATTATAGGCACCCACAGGCTGCTTTCAAAGGATATAAAGTTTAAAGAGCTGGGGCTATTGATAATTGATGAAGAACAGAGGTTCGGCGTAAAGGCAAAGGAAAAATTAAAATTCCTGAAAGAAAATGTTGATGTATTAACATTAACGGCAACACCAATACCAAGAACGCTGAATTTTTCACTGCTGGGAGCAAGGGATCTCTCTATAATCAACACTCCCCCAAAAAACCGCCAGCCTATTCATACCGAGATCATTAATTTCGATAAGAAAGTTTTGGGGAATGCAAT
>JAPUEV010000231.1:0-2496 GCA_027492415.1 Ignavibacteria bacterium | reverse complement strand
AACAGGGCTGATAATTTCGGGCTTGCTGAGCTTTACCAGCTTCGCGGCAGGGTTGGCAGGTCAAATTTAAAATCATACGCTTACCTTGTTACACCGCCGCAAAGCAGCTTAACCAAGCAGGCAGTACGGCGGCTGCATGCGCTCGAGGAATTTTCAGAGCTTGGCTCAGGTATGAACCTTGCGCTCAAAGATCTTGAAATACGCGGTGCAGGCAATCTGCTTGGCAAAGAGCAGAGCGGTTTTATTTCTGAAATAGGCTTTGATATGTACATGCAGCTGCTTGATGAAGCTGTTACAGAGCTTAAAGATACACTTCCCGGTGAATCATTGCCGGCGGATACAGTACAGGCGCTTTCAGCTAAGAGTAAACCGAGGCTGAGGGATGTTATGGTGGAATCAGATATAAGCATGCTGCTGCCTGAAGATTACATTGATGATGAAAATACCAGGCTGGAGCTATACCAAAGGCTTTCCAAGATAAATACAGTACAGGAGCTTGATGAAATAAAGCTTGAGCTTATTGACAGGTTCGGTAAATTACCTGAGGAAGTTGTTTCACTGTTCAAACACCTGGAGATCAAGCTGATATTATCATCTGTTGGATTTGAAAAAATAACAATTTCAGGTGAGCATCTTGAATTATTCTTTGATATGAGTAACGAAGAAATTTTTTCAGGAGGTTACTTTGAAAAAGCGCTTGGCTTCATAAACGATCATTTTAAGAATACATCAAGGGTTAAGCAGACAAAGAGCACTCTTTCCGTTCAGTTCAGGATACCGCATTATCAAACGCCTGAAGAAAAATTAAACGAAATTCACATTTTTGCCTTAAAATTAGCGGAATTATAGCTGTACTTCTTTTCCCTTTAAAAATAAAATATAATTATTGTTATATTTAAATAATCTTAAAATAAAATTCTTTTTATGATAAAATTTACACTTTTCCTTTTATTAGTATCAATAAATATTGTTTTTTCCCAGTATGTGCCTGAGTGGGCTCAGGTGCAATCACAAACTAATCTGAATATTGATAATTCCAAATTATCTGCTATAGACGCTTCGGGAAATATTTATGTGGTTAATTACTGGAGTAATTCAGGTAATTCTGATATTACACTTACAAAATTTAATAATTCAGGGGTTTTTGAATGGCAAAAGCAATATAACTCAGCTACTGCCGAAAACCAGGACTATCCCCGAAAAATATTTATCGAGCAATCAGGAAATATTATAATTTTGTGCAATGCCAACAATGATACTTATACAGACGGAAAGCTATATTTACTCAGGTATTCTCCCTCCGGTACTCTTCTAAATTCTGTTGATTTTAAAAGACCGGGAAACGATGTTTCTATCGGGATCGATATTGCAGGTGATAACAGCGGCAATTTGTTTATTGCGGGGCAGGCAGGAGATAACCAGCTGATTAAAGATTCTGCATTAATCATTAAATTCAACCAGTCTTTAAATTTTCAATGGTCGAAAACTTACAATGATACTAACGTTTGGGGGAACTACTTCAATAATATTAAGACGGATCCTTCAGGTTTTTTGTTCGTTACAGGGTATGCAGTAAATAAGATTATCAATATTAAATATGATAATTCAGGCAATATCATTTGGACAGGAAAGTTTTACAGCGAATTTCCGCCGTATACAAATCATTTAAGCCCGGCATCATATCTTGATAACAGCCAGAATTTGTATGTTAGCGATGCGAAATACGAGGTTTCGGGAAATGATACTTCTAAAACACTTTTATTAAAATATAACACTTCCGGAGCGCTGCAATGGTCATTTAACTATAATATTTCAAGCACTGGAATAGAAGCACCCCGCCGGATCTTTTCTGATAATAACAATAATATTTACCTGGATGTGAATTATTACAATGATAGCTACCTGCTTAAAGTTAACACTTCAGGGCAGCAGCAGTGGGTTAAAACTATGGATCATTATGTTTATTCGATGAATCTTGATAATTCAAATAATATCATTACTGCCGGGTATAAGAATTCTTACAACCGCAAAGATATGTGCATGGAAAAATTCAGTCCTTCAGGCACCCTGGATGCATCATTTACCTTTTCATATAACGGAGCAGGTTTTGACCAGGCAACAACTTTCTTTAATACAAGTGACTCTAAAATTATCCTGGGAGGCTATCATAATTCATCTGTAATGTTTGTTAAATTAACACCTTCATTTCAGCAGGTATTCACTTCTCAAAGAACAAGCTTATTTAAGCCTATAATAGACAGCCAGGTTACTTATGATACGGTATCCGTTCCGGCTGACAGGGTTCCTCCTTTTTCACAGATCAAGAAAGTTTATGTAAATCTTGATACAATTCTGCACACCGCTGTTGGTGATCTTTACTTAATGCTTGAACATGAAGGTAAAACAGATACATTGTTATACCAGCGCGGCGGTTCATTGGATAATTTGATAGGCACTAAATTTGCGGATTCGTCAGCCTCACCTATCTGCGGATCA
>JAPUEV010000230.1 GCA_027492415.1 Ignavibacteria bacterium | reverse complement strand
CTATCTGTGAAATATGCAGCAGGCCTTCTTTGCCCGGCAGTATCTCAACAAACGCGCCGAAATCGGTTGTCTTTACAACTTTTCCGTTGTAAATTTTTCCTTTTTCTGGCACTTCGGTTATCTTGGCTATCATTGACTGCGCAATACTTGCTGATTCACCCGAGAGTGCTGCAATTACCACTGTTCCGTCATCATCAATATTAATTTCCGCTCCTGACATTTCAATAATATGCCTGATATTTTTTCCGCCGGGTCCGATAACTGCGCCTATCATATCAATAGGCACTGTCATAGTATAAAGATGCGGTGCGTAATCAGATATGTTAGCCCTTGGCTCTGAAATTGCTTCATTCATTATTCCTAAAATGTGCATTCTGCCGGCTTTAGCCTGCGCCAAAGCGGTTTCCATAACTTCAAATGATACGCCTTTTATCTTAATATCCATCTGCAGACCTGTAATACCTTCAGTTGTTCCGCAAACCTTGAAATCCATATCACCAAGGAAATCTTCGTTTCCTAAAATATCGCTTAGTACAGCAACTCTATCGCCTTCTTTTATAAGACCCATTGCAATACCTGCTACGGGGCGCTTTATATGCACGCCGCCATCCATCAGTGCAAGTGTGCCTGCGCATACTGTTGCCATTGAGGATGAGCCGTTTGATTCAAGTATATCAGATACTATTCTGATTGTATACGGGAAGTCAGCTTCTTCAGGAAGCATTCCTTCGAGTGATCTCTCGGCTAAATGACCGTGGCCAATTTCGCGTCTGCCGGTGCCGCCATATCTTCCTGTTTCACCTGTTGAAAAGGGAGGGAAGTTATAATGCAGCATGAAACGCTTTTTATCTTCGGGCATTAACCCGTCAATTATCTGCTGGTCTGATTTTGTGCCAAGTGTCATACTGGTCAAGCTCTGCGTTTCACCGCGTGTGAATAAAGCTGAACCGTGATTCCTTGGTAAATATCCAACTTCACAGGTAATGGGTCTGATATCGGTAGTCTTTCTGCCGTCAAGCCTTCTGCCTTCAGAAAGTATCATTTCTCTCATATCGTAATACTGGATATCATCAAAATGTTTTGCTATTACCTTCTCCTGATCAGGGAATTTTTCCTTTAAGCTTTCGGTGATTGATTCATACAGCTCTTTGTACTTCTGGCTTCTTTCATCCTTGGTTACATCGCTTCTGTGAATTTCGCCGATAGTTTTAGCTGCAAGTTCTTTTACAGCGTTTTTAAGCTCCTGGTCATATTCAACAGGTTTAACTTCGCGGTTTGTTACATTACGCTCAGCTGCAAACTCTGTCTGCATGGCACATATTTTTTTAATGTTTTCATGTGCAAATTTGATCGCGCCAAGAATATCAGCTTCGCTTAATTCCTTCGCATCGCCTTCAACCATTACTATGGAATCAGCTGTTCCGCCGATTACCATATCCATATCGCTCTCTTTAAGCTGGGTATGGGTTGGGTTTACTATATATTCACCGTTTAATCTGCCTACCCTTACTTCTGCCATCGGTCCTTCGAACGGAAGGTTCGATACCATCAGCGCAGCTGATGCGCCAACAGCCGCAATTACATCTGCGTCATTTTCCTGGTCGCTTGAGTACACTGTACATATAACCTGTACTTCACACATGAAGTCTTCAGGGAAAAGCGGGCGCAGGGGTCTATCTATCAATCTGCATGTTAATATCTCTTTTTCACTTGGTCTTGCTTCACGTTTAAAGAAGCCGCCCGGAATTTTACCTACTGCAGCTGTTTTTTCGCGGAACTCGATCTGCAATGGAAAGTAATCCATTCCTTCTTTAGGCTCATCAGCGCCAACTACTGTGCAGAGCACAACAGTATCGCCGTATTTTGCCAGTACAGAACCGCTTGCCTGTTTTGCAAGCTTTCCTGTTTCCAGTCTCAGCGTTCTTCCGCCAAGATCCATTTCTTTTACTGTTACCATTTGTATTTTTGTCTCCACCGGTTTTTTTAACCGGATATGTTAATTTAAAGGGCTGTTATTGCTTCAGGGAGACTGGTTCTGTTTTTTTAAGCGTAACCGTAAACTGCACAGTTACACTACAAGCAGGATGGCGAAATAACAGCCGCGTGAAAAATGAACCTCTTCCATGCGAATGCAATTTCGTCGCCCTGACTTAACAGAATAACTTCCCTTATTTTTATAACAGCCCCTCTTGAAAAATTATTTTCTTATGTTCAATTCTTTTAAGATAGCCCTGTACCTGTTGATATCTTTGTTTTCAAGATATTTTAAGAGCCTTCTTCTTTTACCAACCATCTTTAAAAGGCCAAGACGTGAGTGATTGTCTTTTTTCTTTGTGTTAAAATGGCTTTCTGTCAACGAGTTTATCCTTGTGGTTAAAATTGCTATCTGAACTTCAGTTTTACCTGAATCCTTTGCATTTGCTCCGTACTTAGATACTATCTCCTGTTTTACTTCTTTGGTTAACATCTTATGTTTTGTCTCCTTAATGAGTTAATATTATATGTTATTTTTCCTTATTTGTATAATTCTTTTCAATGTAAGCAAGTGAATCTTCCTTATCTTTATCTATCTGTGCAATAAGCTCTTCTTTACCGTTAAACTTCTTATCATCCCTTAGCCTGGTTAAGAAGCTGATTGTGAGCTTCTCGCCGTATACTGTTTTATCAAAATCGAAGATATGAACTTCCAGCGCGCGCTGTATGCCTTCACTTAAGGTCGGGCGGAAGCCGTGATACATCATTCCGTAATATTCCTCGCCGTTATGTATCACCCTCACACAGTAAATGCCTTCCTTGGGCATTACTTTATTTTCTTTCACCGGCTTAAGGTTAACAGTGGGGTAGCCTATTGTTCTTCCGATTTTATCGCCTTCAACCACAACTCCGTCAAAGCCGTATTCATAGCCAAGCAGCTTGTTTGCTTCTTCTATATTGCCTTCGGCAAGCGCATGCCTTATGCGGGTTGAGCTTACCGGCCTGCCTTCAACATCAATTTCTTCAACGCGGTGTATTTCAAAGCCAAACTCTGTGCCAAGCGCTTTAAGCGTTTCAAAGCTGCCTTCGCGGTTCCTGCCGAATAAGTGATCGTATCCTATTACAATATCGCTTACGCCAATTAAGCCTGAAAGATATTTCTGATAAAAATCACGCGCTTCTGTTTTAGAGAACTCTTCGGTGAATTTTATCACAAGTACATTTTCAATTCCCGCTTTTTCAAACAGCCTCAGTTTTTCATCTATCGCTGTCAGAAGCTTTATATCAGGAGTCTTGTTCTTTAAAACTTCCTGCGGATGCGGCTCAAACGTTACTATAAAAGAACGGCAGCTCTTTTCCTTTGCAAGCATTGTAACCTTATCAAGTACCTGCCTGTGCGCAAGGTGCAGCCCGTCATAAGTACCAACGGTAATTACTGTCTTCGGATCTTTCGTTATTTCGTTTACATCGTAATATACGTTCATCAAAAATATTTACTCAGCTGATTCTGTTTCTGTTTATGAAATCTTCAACATCCAGCGCATCTTTGATATCATACTCGCCTATTTTAGTTCTTCTAAGCTCTTTTAAGTAAGCTCCCGTGCCAAGCATATCGCCCATATCGCTTACCAGTGACCTGATGTAAGTACCTTTGGAGCATAATACCCTGAAGCCTATTTCCGCACCGCTTACCGAAGTAAGCTCAAACTCTTTTATGTTCACTGTTCTGGGAGCTCTTTCCATCACTTCGCCTTTTCTTGCCATCTTGTAAAGCGGCCTGCCTTTGTGTTTTACCGCGGAGTACATCGGCGGCACCTGGCTTATTTCGCCTGTAAGCTCACTTACAGCTTTATCCAGCATTTCGCGGGTTATATGAGAAATATCAAGTGTCTCAAATACTTCTGTTTCGCTGTCGTAGCTTTTTGTCTTCTCGCCGATAATCATCATTCCTTCGTATTCTTTATCGGTACCCAGCAGTTCGTTAAGCGCTTTTGTTTTCTTCCCTGTGCAAACAAGCATTAAGCCTGTTGCCTTGGGGTCAAGCGTACCTGAGTGTCCTGCTTTATTCACATCTAGGAATTTCTTTACTATATTTACTATCCGTGCGCTTGTGTATTCCTTTGGCTTATCAAAGAGCAGCATGATACCTTCTTTGTTGGCAAGTGTATGGCGTTCTTCCCATGTCATTTCCCATAAAGCGGCTTCACTCATCATTCTTTATTTCAGTCTTATCATTATCACCGGGCAGTTCAGTTTCGCTTCCCGGCTCTTCATCTTTGTGGATCTCTTTAATTATTTCATCAATCCTGCTTGCATATTCCATGTTATCATCAAAGTAAAAATCAATTTCAGGCACAAATTTTAAATGCATGTTCTTACCGAGCAGCATCCTTATTTGTTTTTTCCTTAAGTTAATTTTTTCAATGCAAGCTTCTGCCGGCTCTTTATTGCCTATAAAGCTTAAATATGCTTTTGCGTTCTTCAGGTCACGGCTTATTCTAACCCTTGTAACCGTTACAAGCCCAAGATGCAGCTCACCCAGCTCCCTTGATAATATTGAAGCAAGCTGATGCTTTATTTCTTCCGCTACTTTTTCTGTTCTTATTGACATAATTTATCCTGAGCGTATGTGAAAGAACTCTTCAGGTTAACATTAATTACCTTACCGGTTTTAACCTGTAACTTGTAACTTGTAACATTCAACCTGAAAGTTTTTCTATTTCTGCTCTAACTTTCTCTTGGTTTCTACTATCGTGTATGATTCTATAATATCCTTAACCTTAATATCGTTGTAATTTTCAAGGCTTACACCGCACTCAAATCCCTGTTCAACTTCTCTTACATCATCTTTGAATCTCTTCAGCGCATTAATATGTCCGTCAAACACCACAAATCCGTCTCTTAGGAGCCTTACTTTATTGTTCCTTACAACTTTGCCGTCCAGTACATAACAGCCTGCAACTGTACCAATCTTCGGTACCTTAAATATCTCCCGCACTTCAACAGTAGCCAGTATCTCTTCTGTTTTCTCAGGCTCTAACAGACCCTCAAGCGCAAGCTTCATTTCATTTATTACATCGTATATAATATTGTGCAGCCTTATATCTACTTTTTCTGACTCAGCAAGCTTACGCGCCTTTAAGTTAGGCCTTACGTTAAAGCCTACAATGATAGCGCTTGATGCTGCTGCAAGCAGAACGTCATATTCGGTAATTTCACCGATTGCTTTATGAATTATGCTAACTTTAACTTCGTTTGTACCAAGCTTTAACAATGAATCAGAAAGCGCTTCAACTGAACCGTCAACATCGCCTTTAATGATAACATTAAGATCAACCTGTTTGCCTTCTTTGATCTGTTTTGAAATATCATCAAGTGTAATGAACCTCACCTGGCGGAAATCCTGCTCACGTTTAAGCTGCTGTCTCTTAAGTGCAATATCCCTTGCTTCCCTTTCACTATCCATTGAAACAAGCACATCGCCTGCCTGCGGCATACCGTCAAAGCCAAGCACCTGTACAGGTGTTGCGGGCTTTGCTGATTCAATTTTATGTCCGCGCTCATCATACATGGCTTTCACCCTGCCGTTATAATTACCGGCAACAAATGAATCACCCATATTAAGCGTGCCTTTTTGTACAAGAACTGTAGCTGTTATACCTTTGCCTTTATCAAGCTTGGCTTCAACAACTGCGCCTCTTGCATTCCTGTCGGGGTTTGCCTTCAGGTCAAGCACTTCAGCTTCTACAAGTATTTTTTCAAGAAGCTTATCAACATTGGTTCCTGCTTTTGCTGAAATTTCAATCGACTGGTATTTACCGCCGTATTCTTCAACCAGCACACCTTTTTCTGAAAGCTGTGTTTTAATTTTCGTGGGGTCAGCGCCCTGTTTATCAATTTTGTTTATCGCAACAACAATTGGTACGTTTGCGGCAAGCGCATGGTTAATAGCTTCAATTGTCTGCGGCATAACGCTGTCATCAGCGGCAACTACCAGCACAACAATATCCGTTATCTGCGCGCCGCGGGCTCTCATAGCTGTAAACGCTTCATGGCCCGGTGTATCAAGGAAAGTAATCAGCCTTCCGTCATCAAGCTTAACCTGGTATGCGCCTATATGCTGCGTTATACCGCCGGCTTCACCTGCTACTACGCTGGCTTTGCGGATATAATCAAGCAAAGAGGTTTTTCCGTGATCAACATGACCCATGATAGTAACTACGGGCGGCCTGTGTACAAGCTTTGTTTCATCATCTTCAATATCTGCAAGTGAATCTTCTGCGTATTCTTTCTGGAACTCTATCTTAAAACCGAACTCATCAGCTAACAGCGTTATCAGGTCCTTATCAAGCCTCTGGTTGATGGTTATCATCATACCAAGCTCAAAGCATTTCTGAATAAGCTCGCTTACTTCTATGTTCATTAAGCCTGCAAGCTCTGAAGTGGAAATAAATTCAGTTACCTGGATGATATTCGCACGTGCCAGTGTCTCTTCGGCTTCTTTAAGCTCCTGCTCTAAACGTTCCTTCTTTTTTCTCTTCCTTAACTGCTGGCGAGCTGTTGATGAACCTGATTCATCCATCTTCGCCATTGTTTCGCGGATAGCTTCTTCAATTTCCGCTGTAACCTCTTCATCCGCTAATTTTTTCTTTTTCTTTGCCTCAGCGCCATCCTGGTATTTCTGCTTCTTTGATTTTAAATTCTTATCAAAGTCGCGCTTCTTTGCCGCTGTATCCGGACTATCAGTACCTGTTTTAACCGGTCCTTTATCATCCTTTTTCTTTTCATCTTCACGTGAAGTGAACGGTTTCTTGAAGAAAGGCTTCTGCCCCGGAACAGGTTTTTTATTCTTGCGGAAATCATCTTTTATGGTAACACGCTCAAAAGTGCCGCCTGTTTTCCTGCCCTGGTAACCGCCGCCCGGTTTCTTTGGCGCGCCTGATGTACCCTGGGAATCTTTTGCCACAAATCCTTCTTTTGGCTTAAAGCCTTCCTTGGGTTTGAAACCTTCCTTAGGCTTAAAGCCGGGTTTGCCTTTGAATCCTTCTTTGCCTTTGTAGCCTGATTTATTATCATCAGGTCTGCGCGGCTTAAAGTCGCCTGTTTTATGTATTATCGGCGGCTTCGGACCCGGGTCCTTATATTCTTTTGGCTTAATTACAGGAGGCTTAACTTCAGCTATGACTTCCTCAGGTTTTTTAACTTCTTCAACCGGTTTGGGCTTTAACGCTTCAAGCTCAGCTTTTTTCCTGTCTTCTTCTTCCTTAAGCTTTTGTCTCTCTATCTCAGCTTCTTTTTCCTTGATAAGCCTGCGCTTTTCTTCAAGGTCCTTCTGAAGCTGTGACTCACGGTCAACTTTAACCTTTTCATCTTCTTCTTTTTTCTTAAGCTTCTCTTCTTCTTCCTTAAGCTTCTTTTCCTTTTCGCGCTTAACTTCTTCTTCTATCTCGGCAATTTCTATGCCTTTGTGCTTCTTTTTGAACTCAACAAGCTTTTGTTTGTGCTTTTCAGCTTCTTCGAGATCGCTTTTAAAATGCCCTAAAACTTTATGGTAAGCACTTTCATCAACTTTGGACATAACGCCGCCTACTTCAACACCTATGCGTTTCAGGTATTCAAGTATTTCGCTCGATTGCCGGTTAACTTCCTTGGCAATCTTTGATATCTGTATTCCTTTTGAACCTTTGTTTGTTGTTTCGGGCATTAAATTTTTTTTAACTTCTTTATTAATTACGATTCTCTTTTGAAGATTTTTGAATTTGAAACTTTAACTTTTATCTTTGTGAGCTCTTCATTTCTTTTCTTCTTCTACTTCCTTTTCGTCACCGGTTTCCTCTTCTTCGCCTTCTTCTTCGCCTTCTTCATCGTCTTCCTCATCTTCTTCATCACCATCTTTATCTGCGCCGTCTTTATCAGACATATCTTTGGGAAGCTCCGGGATGTTCTCGTCTTCGTTCTCCGCAGTATCCTCAGCTTCGTTCAGCTCTTCCTCTTCGGCTTCTTCTGCCTGGAGCTCAAGCTCGCGCTCAAGGGCTTCTTCAATATCTTTGGGTCTTCCGCTGTTGCGCTCAACATCAATTTCGTAATCTGTAAGCTTGCTTGCAAGCTTTATGTTCTGTCCGTTCTTGCCTATAACAAGTGATATCTGGTCTTCATCGGCTACGATTTTTGCTACCTTGTTCGCCTTATCAAGATAAATATCCTTAAGCTTTGCGGGTGCAAGCGCTCTTGCTATATAAAGACCTATATCGTCGCTGTAATTGATAACATCAATGTTCTCGTTGGCAAGCTCGCGTACTATGGAGTGTATCCTGATACCCTTCATACCAACGCATGCGCCCACTGCATCTATCCTGTCATCGTATGAATAAACCGCAACCTTGGCTCTTTCGCCGGGCTCACGGGCAATACCTTTTATTTCAATTACTCCGTCATATATTTCGGGAATTTCAAGCTCAAATAATTTCTTAAGGAAATCATCTGCAGCGCGTGATACTATGATCGAAGGCGGTCCGGATGTTTTCTTTGATACTTCCTTTACATATACTCTGATTGATTCGCCCTTCTTGTATCTTTCCTTTGGTATCTGCTCACCTTTGGGAAACTGTATCTCGTGCCCGTTATGGATAAGCAGTATACTGTGAGGCTTTATCTGGTAAATTTCACCAACAACTATTTCGCCAACAAGATCCTTGTAATCGTTATAGATAATTTCCTTTTCAACTTCCCTTATTTTCTGGTTCAGGTTCTGCTTCAGGTTCACAATGTGCCTTCTGCCAAAAGTAACGTAATCAAGCACCTCGGTATAATCATCGCCTACTTCAAGCTCTTCACCGGAGCGTTCATTTGCTTCTGCCAGCGTTATTTCCGTTTCAGGGTCTGCGACTTCCTCAACCACTGCCTTGGAAAGGTACATTTCAATATCGCCTTTATCCATGTTCACAATTACATCATAGTTTGCATTCTGTCCGTATTTCTTCTTTATCATCATTCCGAAGACTTCCTTGATTATACTTTCAAGAAGGTCTCTATCGATTTTTTTATCCTTCACCATTTGTGAAAAGGAATCAACTATCTCCGATTTCATTTTCTAAGCCTCATATATATATTATATTAATTTTATTTAATCCTGAGCGAACTCCCGTATGCGGGAGCAAAGAAAAAGGTTTTCAGTTTTAGCTGAATAAACCTCAATATCAATGTTTAATTTCTGTAAAGTAACCCCTATAGAATAAAAAAGACGCTTTTAGAGCGCCATTTAACCATTCATAAACATTAATTATCATACAAATATAGCGGTTTTTTAGATAAGAGGCAAGGTACGGGCTGTTGTTTATCTCTATATATAGAAGGTATTTCAAGAAGCCTGTAAAACATTGATAAATATATAATTAAAAATAGATTTATAATATTTATCTACTGCCGGTGCTTTCAACATCACCTAGTTCTATTCTAAGTAATGGCAAAACAATATCCCGCTGCAATGCGTTGATTTATTCGAACTATTTCAGTTTCTCACAATTCCTCTATTTTAGAACCACCATCTTCTTTATATCAATAAATCCTCTTTTTGAGCTTGTACCCGATTCAATCCTGTAAAAATACACCCCCGTTGCCAGGTTTGATGCATCAAGATCTACACTGTATGTGCCTGCGTTATAATGACCGTTTACAAGTGTCATTGCTTCCCTGCCAAGTGCATCATAAACAACCAGCTTTACATCACCTGCTGTTGGCAGGCTGAACTTTATGTTTGTTACAGGGTTGAACGGGTTCGGGTAGTTTTGTTCAAGTGTGTATGTTTCGGGAATTTCAGTGGATATATTTGTTATCCCGATCGTCAGTCCGTCATAAATAAATGTACCGTTGCCTGTTGTGCCTATCCACAGCTGGTTTGTGTTATGCGGATTTATCACAAGGCTTGTTGTGTTAGGCAGCTTGAATACACCGGTATTGATAACGTCCCATGTGCTTCCGCTGTTGGTTGATTTATAAATTTTGTCATAAGTATCGCCTGTACGCTGGCCAAATGCTGTAATTATATTACCTCTTGTATCAACCTGCCAGGCGCTTTCCCAACCGCTCATGTTAGCCCATGTACTGCCGCCATCAGTAGTTTTAAAAAGTCCGGTGAATGATAATGCAAGATAAAAAAGATTTTGTGTTGTTGGATGAACTGCAAGCGTACCTGAAGGTTTATAGCCTGTCATGATATTGCTCTTTAGGCTCCAGTTCTTTCCTTCATCACCGCTTTCATAAAATCCGCCGCCATCGCCTTCAAAATATCCGTACCGCTTAGATGAACTTAAGGGATCTTTTGCCAGTCCATAGTTTGAATAAAACGTACCCGGAGCCATAATGTTCTGCGCAATGCCGTTTGCTTTTGTAAAGTTCTGTCCGCCGTTAGAGCTCCAGTAAATTCCCCCAACAGTACCTGCATTGGAATAATCTCCGCCAATAAATACAATGAGCTGATTTTCGTTAACATCAGAGGCAACGCCGTTAATTATGGGTCTGTTAGTACCCGCAGGCAGACCGTTTGTAATTACCTTTGTATAATTTGCACCATTGTTTGATGTTACAAATACACCTGATATTTCATTGGAATAAATATTACCGCCAACAACATAATTTTTATTCGGGTTTGCTGCAGTTGTTAATACTGCAGTTGCGTTAGAAAAATCCTGCAGCGCGGCAAATGAATAAAAAGCATAGTCTGTGATCTCTCCGCTCGAGCCGCCGTCTGTAATTCTGCCCATAGTAAGATCACCCATAGGCAGGTAAACAAAGTTCGGGTTGGTTAAATGAAAGTGCGTTCTGTACATTACGGGAATATTTATTCCGTCAGTTTTGTATCGCCAGTTCTGCCCGGCATCAGTTGATTTAAGACATCCAAAACCGCCTGACATATACCACTCATTCGCGTTCACCGGATTCTGCTGAAAGTGGTTCCTTGCCCAGTCAACCACCACCCAGTTATATGAGTGTTTCGGCAAGGGACCCTGCATCGTCATTGGAAGCACGGTTGGGAAGGTTTGCCCGCCATCAATAGAAAGCTTTGTGTAATTCATGCGGCTGGCAATAACTTTATTTTCTGTTCCCATAAAAAATACCGCCGCCAGGTTTCCTGCGCCGCTGAAGCCGGGAATATTTGTCCATGAGCCGTTATATCTTACAAGGCTTTCGTTATATGCAACAAAAGCAGTGCCGTCTGTTTTTACCGCGATCCTGAAAACAACACCTTCAACTTCCCCTGATGTCCTTAGCTGGGTCCAGCTTGTGCCTCCGTTCACTGATCTCCATACGCCTGCGTTACCCTGTGAGCCTGCCCATATTTCCGCGGTATTGCCTGAGGTTCCGGGTCTGATAGTAATTGTAGAAATATTTCCGGTCACAACATTTGATGCCGCAACAACCGACCATGTGACGCCGCCGTTTGTTGTTTTATAAATACCGCTTTCTCTGCCGCCTGCATAAACGGTTTCGGGATTCACCGGGTCAATAACAATACACTCACCGCCCCAGCGTATATCATCATTGCCGCTGAAGTTAACATTCTGTAATACATGTGTCCATGAATTTCCTCCATCAAT
>JAPUEV010000229.1 GCA_027492415.1 Ignavibacteria bacterium | reverse complement strand
CGTACGGGTGGCCAATGGCTATGACAGAGTCGCCTTCTTTTACATCAAGCCCCGGCGCCAGGTTAATATCCGGCAGTTCAATACCTTCCGGCGCTTTTATAAATGCAAGATCATACTTTGCGTCATTAAAAAATACAGGTGACATTTGCTTTGGTATCGATCTTCCGCTTATCACTGCTTCTGAATTGCCTTTTACTACATGGTCATTTGTTATTATCAGGTTCGCCTTCTTGATATAAAATCCCGTGCCTGTGCCCTGGGGAGTTGCTATCTGGATTATTACATGCTGAAACCTGTCTATTATCTGTTGTGGATCCATTATAATTTTTTTAATATTAGTCCCCCTTATAAAGGGGAGTTAAAATCTGAATTAGTGTTTTGTGGAAATTATTCTATAATTAATTACCCGCATAAAGTTACAACGGGGGTTTTGTTTTTTTATTACCTATTGCTCAATTGCAAATTGATTTACTGATTATAATTCAGCTGCTGAATTTCTGCAACATAAGTCCTGAGGAAGCTTACCATTGAATCGAACTTTAAATTTGCAGTGTTGAATTTCAGCTCCGGGTAAAGTGCAACGCTTTCATTTATTATTGCATTAACTTTAGCAATGATAGTCTGTTCATGGAATTTACTTCCTGCTGCATCGTATAATATTTCACCAGCGCCAAGAGCAGTAAAATAATCCTGGTTGGTGATGTTCAGCATTAAGCCAAAAAGTTTTGCATCAGGCTTCGGCAGGCCGTAGCTGAAAAGACAGTATGTCGCAAGATATTCATAAATTACTACTGCGATATCAAGATAGTTATTATCAAGATACCACTTCACGTTCTGCAGGTTATTTGCAAATAAGTCTACAACTGCCTGGTGCGGAGCGGGATTTGCAATGCCAAATGTTGATTTGACCCTGTAAAGATCTTCAAGTACTTTATCCTTCGGAATATCAGCAAGCTTCTGCAGCGCTTCTTTCATTTTCCGGTTCTTTTCTACAAAAGGTTTATTGTCTTTGGCAAAATATTCCCAGCTCATTTTTTCAAGCTCATTCATCAGTGTGCCTTCAGGTGCAATAAGGTAATCAAGCTTATAGGCCGTGTTCAGCAACAGGTATGATATCCCTCCTGAAAATGCATCCTCGTTCAGCTCGTTTATTCGCTTTATAGTATTATCCAGCCATGCCTTATAGAAATTGTACTTGATCTCTTTTTCTGCCTCAGGCAGCTGCTCAACGTGTGAATTGCCTATTGAGCGAAGCATTGCGAAATCGTCCGTCAATACATCGTCCTGTTTATCTGCCCTCGTTGCAAGCTCTTTCCATGCGTAGTAAAGCTTTCTCGGCGGTGCCGCGGGTATTGTAGAATCAAACTTAATGCATATCTTATTATCCTTCAAAGCATATCGGCTGTAGAAAAGCGAGTAGTTCATTTCCATAAGCCTGCGCATGAAGGCGACTGAAAGCTTATCGTACTCAGCAATATCGGCTTCGCATATAACTTTACCGTTTTCAATTGAGCCATACACAAGCTTTGAACCCTGCAGCAGCTCGAACGTTATCTTATCGCCATCTTTCTTGAAATTCACGTTGCCAAGATCATCATCCCTTAAATAATTAAAGAATGCCTCGTAGCTCTCTGTATATTTCTTCTCCAGAAAAAGGCGCTCAGATGTATTCCACGCTTCAATCTTTGGTTTATCTTTAAAGCTGTCTGAAAATCTTCCGAATGTTATCATATCTTCCTGAAAATTAGTCCCCCCTTGATTTTGAAGGGGGGATGATTATCTGTAATTTACTAAAATGAAAATTGAACTTATTTATTTTCCATCATAAATTACTGATGGGGGTTTGTTTTTATACGCTAACAATACTGCAAAATACCCTTTATCAAATTTTTATTCAAAGTAAAAAGTAAGTTAATTCAGGGAAAAATTTCACCAATTGTTTCTTTTCTTTTATCCTATAAGCAGTTCTATCAATTATGCACTACTCATTTCCTTTTACTTAAAGGGATATTCAAATAACTTTGTTCCTCAAATGAAAATTTATTACTCAGATAATTACACTGTTCCGCTGCCCCTAGGGCACCGCTTCCCTATGGAAAAATACCGTATGCTGCGCGAAAAACTCATAGCTGATTCTATATTATCACCCGAAGAATTATTTGAACCTGAGCTTCCAACATGTGAAATTATTACACTGGCACACTCCCCGCAGTATTATGATGCATTTGCAAACGGTACGGTTGACCCCAAAATTATACGCCGCATCGGTCTACCATGGAGCAAAGAGCTTTTTCTCCGCTCCCTGGCATCTGTTGGAGGAGCATTGGGTGCCGCTGTGAGCGCACTTGATTCCGGCATTGGCGGTAACCTTGCAGGCGGCACTCACCACGCATTCCGTGATTACGGCGAAGGCTTTTGTGTATTTAATGATTTTGCCGTTGTTATACTCCATTTAATTAAATCAGGCATGATCCACCGTGCTGCAATTATTGATCTGGACGTTCACCAGGGTAACGGCAACTCAGCAATATTAGGAGACAATCCCGATGTGTACATTTTCAGTATGCATGGCGCTAAGAACTACCCGTTCACCAAAGTTGCATCTACAGTAGATATTGAGTTAAATGACGGAACAGGTGATGAAGAATATTTAACCTTACTTAAGAAAAATTTACCTGCTATTTTTGAGTGGAAGCCGGATATTGTTCTCTACCAGGCAGGGGTTGATCCCCTTGCCGAAGATTCGCTCGGCAGGCTTTCATTAACACCGGGCGGATTAATGGAGCGAGACAGGCTTGTGCTGAGCGAGTGCAATAAGCGTGGTGTACCGGTATCACTCGGACTTGGCGGCGGTTACTCAAAACCCATAACCCACACTGTTGATGCTTATGCCGGGACATATAGAGTGGTTAAGGAAATATTCTGATACTTTAACATTTAATTTTTTCCACTTTCACGCTTTCCAAAGGTATGGGATCTGTCGAAGGGTGAAACAAACAAAAAACAAAGTACATGCAGAGTATCTTTGCTTGATAAAACACTCTGTAAAATTGACTGCCAATAACAATTATGAGTTCAAAAAAACAAATACAATCAACACGCTTCGGAGTATATGCAGTACTTATGTATAAGGATAAGTATATCCTCATACAAAAAGGCAAAGGACCCTTCAAAGGCAGGTGGGATCTTCCCGGCGGTAAAATTGATTTTGGAGAAATTCCCGAACAAACCTTAAAACGCGAGGTCAGCGAAGAAACAGGATTAAAGCTCAAATCATATAAACTCGTATCAGTGGAAGCATATACACATGAAACAAAGAAAGAAGAATTCCATCATACAGGTGTGATTTTCCATGCAACGGCAAAGGATATCGATAAATTAAAACGCGAGCCCGACGGCAATGATTCTTTCGGAGCAGAAATATTTTCTGAAAAGGAAGTTAAAAAGCTTAAGCTCACTCCGCTTGCTAAGATTGCACTCAAAAAATTAAATGGCTAAAGCAAAAAAAATACAAGGGCTTGATCCCAATCAGCCGCTGGACGAATGCCTGCTAATTATACTCCGCACACGCTTTGAAGAAATGACAGCTCACGAGCAGGGTACAGTTGATGGCAGCGATATCGAAGCCCTTCATGATATGCGTGTTGCATCAAGACGTGTACAGGCTGTATTTAAAATGTTCCGTGGTATATTCCCCAAAAAGAAATTCAAAGCTGAATATAACGAACTGCGGATGCTTATCCGCTCACTGGGCGAAGTGCGTGATTATGATGTATTTATTGATAAGATAGAAAAGCTGAAAGCTGATTCACATGAAAGGGATACGCGTGCTATGGACCTGCTGATCATCCGCAAAAAAGCTGAGCGTGAACAGAAACGTAAATTACTTATTCAGCATATTGGTTCACTCAACAAAGCCGGGTATAAAGAACACTTTAATAATTTCATCACAGAAAATTTAATTAACACTTAGGTCATTGACATGTCTTTGACCATTATATCATTTGAAGAAAATATATAACATAAAGAAAAAACATTCCCTCCGCCAAAACCTGGCAATGGTCATTCCTGAAATGTTTGATGATTTCTTTGCCTTTGCGCCGGTCGTTATAAATTTTCCGCTGCGGAAAAACCAGCTGCATGAAATGCGCAAAGCCGGTAAACCCCTGCGTTACGCTATGGAGCTTGGTGAGTACTGCTTTACAGGTGATTTTAAGCTATGCCTTGAGGAAATTAAATCATCACTTGATCTGATGGGCGAGATTCACGATGCCGATGAGATGATACCCGATATATCACTGCATATAAAAGAGGTAAGGCTGTTTAACCAGTCAATTAAAGATCCTGATCAGCGCTTTTCCACCCGCCAGCTGCGTGAAGCAGTCCTGAAGCTTCGCAAACAAAGGCGCGAGCTATATGCAGAGCTTTGCACAAAACTCACCCTGTGGAAAGAAAATAACTTCCGCGCACGAATTATTACAGCAATGAGTATATAAAATAGCTCCCCTCTTCAGAGGCGAAAAATGGTATTATAAAATTTGTTTTCTGTAAACAAAAAAGACAGTCTTTCAACCGTCTTTTTTATTCATCTTATTGTTGCTTTCAAGATAACACGTAGTGTTTTCGCAGTCCCGCTATAGCGGGATCACTTTACCTATCATTATCATCATCATCGCCTGTATCAACCGGTTTTCTGTTCTTCTCGGATTCCTTGCGTTCCTTTTTCATCTCTTCCCTGTACTGCTGTTTTTCCTTTTCAACTTCCTTCTTAACTTCTTCCATATCAATTTTTATCTTTTCATTCACGCGCTTAAGCTCTTCTTTTACTCTTTCCATTTCGCGCTTGAACTCTTCGTTATCAACCTTCAGGTCAAGCTGCATTTCCTGCATTTCCTGGTTCAGTTCTTCCATTTCTTCAGGTGAGGGAGTCTCATTATTATCGAAGATCTCGATCGAGTCATTCCCGTTATGAAAGTTGTAATTAAAATTCCAGTTCTTCTTTACATTTTCCTGCCAGTTCTTTTCAAAATCCCTCTGCCATTTTTCATTATCAAACTGTTTCATGTTCTCTTCTACCTTAGCCATATTCTCTTCTATCTGCTGGTGAACTTCATCCATTATCTTATCTACCCATTCATCAATGTCATCAACATTATTGAACTTAGGTATACTGTCCCTGGGTATTCTTCTTGGGGGGGGACAGTAATTTGCAACCTTGTTATATACCTCTACCCTGTATTGCTCTTCAACTCTCGGCATCATGTTAACAAGAGTTACCGCATCAGTTTTCTTTGAGTTGTTCAGAATTGTTTTTATGCACTGTCCGCCGCAGTTGCCAAAATCAAACTCCATCAGCGCTTTTTTAAGCTGTGGTGATGAATCTTCACGGAATGGTGTCCCCGGACCCTTATCCTGCTTGGTTACGCAAAACTTGCCTTCAGGTACCAGTGACTCCCTGCCGCCTGCTGTTTCAAGCGATACCTTGCCTGTGCGTACATATAACAGACCGTCACCCGATCTATCAACAGAAAACTTATATGAACATCCAAGATCAACAGCTGTAACCGTACCCGCATCCACAAAGAATGAACGCGGCTTGGCGTTTATGTTCGCGTCAATTGCGCCGTAATCAAGCTGTATACGATGCTCGCCTTCTGTGCTCTTTGTAAGCTTAACCCTGCTGTTAGGCTCTATGATAACACTGCCTAAGCCTGCAACATAAAGCTCAGCCTTTGAGGAATCATCAGTTGTAACGTAGCTGCCTATGCCAAGCGAGTCAATTGCCTTCATCACAAGATTGTTAAGCATCGGAGCGCCTTTAAGTGATGTAACCATCCACTTTGTACCCCCGGAAACTTCTACTATATTGCCGTTAAGATCAACTGTACTTCTTGATTTCATATATTTATTCACACCGAAAACTACAAAGGCCAGAATAAGTACTGCGGCAATTCCTGAGAAATAATATCTCATAGAGCCCCATTGTGATACTGACGAAGTTTTTAGATCATTTTTCCTTACAGGCTTATTAAGGTTATTTTCTTTTGTAACCGGGATGTATTCATCTTCAAAACCGTTCATGTTGAAAATATGTGTATCCTTCTCAGGAAGTTTCTGGTTTATCTTTGCTTCAATTGCATTCCAGATATCCTGCTGTTTGCCTTTTGTAAGCAGCTTCTCATCTTTTTCATCTTCTCTTGCAATGAGCGCGGTTTTTTCTATAAGGAAAACTGTTTCTTCCAGGTATTTTTTGCAGGCACTGCACTCTGTTAAGTGTGCTTCCATTTTCTGCCTGTCATCCGTAGAGATCATTCCTTCAAGGTAATCATCAACCAGAAGCTCGATCTCTTCACAGTTGTTATGTTTCATTGTTGTTCCTTTATTTTCATCGTCTGTGTATTTCATTTCGTTAACTCCTCACGCAGCATCCTTCTTGCCCTGTGCAAATGGGCTTTAGAGGTCCCCACCTCTATGTTCATCATTTCAGAAATTTCGTGATGTTTGTAGCCTTCAATATCATGCAGCACAAAAGCCATCCTGGCCTGCTGCGGTAATTTTTCAAGAGCGCCTTCTATATCAATCCGTGAATCATAGCTTTGCTTTATTTTAGCCTGCGGGTTATCACGGGTGATAATTTCAGTCAGCTCGCCAACACGCTCGGTGAATCTTTTCTCTGAGCGCTTCATCATCAGGAACTGGTTCACCGCTATTGAGTGAAGCCAGCTGGAAAACTTGCTCCCGAACTGGAACGAGGAAAGCTTCTCCCAAGCCTTTACAAATACTTCCTGTGTAAGCTCATCAGCCGTATCCCTATCCTGGCACGCGCGCAGACACACTGCATAAACACGTTTTACGTTGTTCTTATACAGCTCCCTGAATGCATGAGAGTTTCCTGCCGCCGCCTGGCGAATCAGCTCAAACTCTCTATCCGGACTTGTCGATACCAGCTCCAGAGCTCCCCCCTCGGCAATTTCTGCCTCGGCTAAATTAGACCGCATATTTTCTCCTAAATTACAATAATATGATGCAGATTGAAATGAAAAGGTTTAGTGGTAAAATTAACAAATTACAGATTCTAAATTACAGATTTACAATTATTTATGCGCAATGGATAAGTTCGGCATAACTTGATTAAGGGGTGGTCTCATATGCTTTTACTGTAGAGACAGGTCTCAAACCCGTCTCTTTCTTAGTTCCTGTTTTACCAGACCCTGCTCCGGCATGTGGAGGTCTAAGAATAAAACAATTCCCTCACACCTCTCCATACGCTTCCTTAACTACAGCCTCACCGTACTTTTTCTCCAGTCGCTTAATTATAAAATGACCCTCAGCCATCTTCTGGAAGTGATGCATAAATATTATATTTATCCCGGCACCACTTACCGCTCCAATAATAGGAACCGCTTTAGCTGCGACTTCCTCTGTTATTATTAATGAGTATCTGGCAACAAGCTTATTTATCAGCTTTATTACCGCCGGTGCTGATTCCTTCGCAATTCCTTTCTGGCTTATATACTTTGCCGCATCACTTATTTCCTTTGCCAGTACTGAGCGCATCACCCAATAAGAGTTATCACTCGCATCATCCTTCTTTGAGTTTCCGCCAAGTGCAAATACCTCGAGGCAGTTAAGTTTTGTCTCTATTGTGTTGATATCATGACCTTCGCTCTTTGCAATTTCTGCAATGGATTTCAGTATCAGCATTGTAGAAACAGGCAGCTCAATGGGTATTGCAGCCAAACCAAATGCGCCGCCGATTCCGCCGCTGAGTGATGTTAACACTTTATTTATCCGCTTGCTCGTTTTTATTTTCTGGTTATCAATAATTGTCATCATAGAGTATTCCAGCGCTTTCAACAGCGCTTCCTTGGCTGCTTTGGATATCATCGTATGCGCTTTCTCCGGTAACAGCTTCATTGCCTTTTCTATCGGTACGCCTATATAATTTGTGATCTTTATTGCCAGGTTCGGGTTTTCAAGCAGCTTCTTCGCACTCTTCAGTTCAGCAACTTCACTTAATTGTAATTGATGCATATATAATTTACTTTTTTTAATTTTAAATTTACACCATATCATATATTTAAAAAAGCCTTTATTTAAGGATTGTACTTTCTGACATATATTAAACAATGGTTTATCGTTGTCATTTTCCTCAATTCACTGTCATATTAGAGACATCTTCTTTAAAAAACATTCTTTTTGCGAATTTTATCAATATATCTATTGGCATGTTGTATATTGCCTGTTTTATTTTGATTAACATTGCATTCCTTAGCTTATCTGCTTCTGATAATTCCTTTATAATATCGGGATCTATATAAATTTTTTCATCACTGCCAATGGCATATATAAACTCCAGCAATTCTTTTTACTGATCCTTATCCAGCTCAACTCTTCTGCCGCATAAATTTATTATTAATTTATCGCAACCCATAAAATCATTTTCCGAATGATCATTTTTTATTTTTACTGTTTTCTTTGCTTTAGTCATATTCATTTTATGTTTTATTTGCGTTTGAAAATTTTTCTGAATGCTTGTTTGATTATTTTGTTTTCTTCCCCGTTTTTTTCCCGGCTAAAGACCTTCTCTCCGGAGCCTAAATCTACCCCACCTGAAGATTCTGCTCCTGTTTCCTTTTCCGTTCAATTATAATTTGCCGGGCTCCCAGAAGTAAATTTTTCTTTTTCTCAAGCTTCTCTTTCATTTCATAAAGTGTTTTTAGCGCGTATGCGCTGGGGATCTCACCGCTCCTGTGCAGGTAAGATATTTTTCTGTCCAAACCCTCATCAAGTTCGTTTACTAACAGCAGCTCCTTTGCAATCACTCCATTTACAGGCGGCTCTCCTTCAACGGGGTTATCCTTCATGACAGCAAGTTTAATAATATCCATGGATTCCCTAGAGAGCTTTATTTTTTTCCCGTCCAGGTCAAGCTCCCTGTAAGTATCTTCTGACATAAACTCCATACCCAGCAGCCTTTCAAGGAAGGTATTGCCTTTTACAGGAAAATAAGTTTTCTTCGGATCGTATTCACTATCATCAAGCTCCGCTCCTGTTTTTCTGGCTGCATCAAATCTATCCCAATAATAATTAATATCAAGCTCTCTTCCCATAATTTTAATTATCTCCGTTACCTGTCTTCCGGCTAAAAGCAGCTCTCTTACCATCAAAGCTTCGGTAATTGTTATATCCATCTTTGGGGGAAGGTAATTGGGTAAGCGATACTCTCCGGGTGAATCTTTTTTCATCTCACGGTAAACAGTCGCTTTGCTGATCATATGTTTCTGCATTATCTCAGCCATCAGGTTATTGAATTCCGATTTATCTTTTTTGGCATGAAGTCTTTTTAGTATAATTATATCTTCATGCAGTTCTTTATTGAATTGTTTCATAAGCACCAATCCTGAGGAGCGAAGCGGCTAAGGATATCATTCGGTTCGCCCTTTTTTAATTTGTTATTTACTATTTATAAAAGTTTTTATATTCCTGCATTTCGGGGCAGACTTCCGGCGCTTGACATTTCACATCCAACGTCTTGTGTTTAGGCAAATATACATATGCCAATAGCACTTATGTGTATCATGTTGTGATACTTTTTTGCCGACTTTCCGAAATGTCTGTGCGGAATGAAAAAATCAGCACCTTATCGATTGAAACTAGAGAAGGGCAGTATAGTTTTATCTTTACGCATTTTTTAATATTAGAATTATTTGTGATGGTTTTATGGTTTAAGCCTGTGATCAAGTAATTTTGCCTTGATACAAAAAGTACCAAAAAATCAATGCTTATGAAAAACAGCTAAAACTTTTTAAACATATTAGCCGCAAAAAACTCAGTTTCGCCTCAATCACTCTTTTTCTGTTATATTTTGCGTTTTCAAGTTTAACACTGTGTTTCATGAGTCGCCAAGAATCTCTTAAAAAACCTGAGATTATGAAGGAGTCTTCTGTTTTGATTTTGATACCCGTAACTTGTAACCTGCTACCTCAAGCTTACCAACTAACCTACCCACCCATTCGCCAGCTAACCCAACCCAAATTTTGCCCTTTATCAAACCCTTCGACTAACTGCCTTACCAATATGATAATTAGCGATTTTAGTGCAAAAACCGCATTTTTAAGACTTAAACCGCATTTTTGAGCTATTTTTTAAAGGTTTTAGTTTTGTCAACACTTTTTTATGAAAAAAATAAAAAAAATAAAACTTTTTTTCAAAAAAAAGTGGTTTGCTATCTGCATTATATGCTTAACAGATAGCTAATATAAGTGTAATACAAAGGAAACATTTACCCCTGCTCACCTGTTTTGTTCCTTGACATTGAGAAGAAATACAGGTAATTTTGTAACCCTGATTAATTATACCTGATTCAAACAATCACAAAAAGTATAATTACGTTCTTTCAACAATTTTAACACGCAAACATAATAAGTTTGTGTGCGTAATTTCTTCTTGAGTTTCATCTAAAAAATCCGAGCTATCGGATTTAAAAAAAATCAAACTCCAAAGTATTAAAATAAATTTACTACGGAGAGTTTGATCCTGGCTCAGGACGAACGTTGGCGGCGTGCTTAATACATGCAAGTCAACTGAAGCACCGGTAGTAATACTGGTGTGGAGGTGGCGCACGGGTGAGTAACACGTAGGTAATCTGCCTTCAGGTCTGACATAACTCCGGGAAACCGGAGCTAATAGCAGATGATGCAGCGGCTTGACATCAAGACAGTTGTTAAAGCTTCGGCGCCTGAAGATGAGCCTGCGTCTGATTAGCTAGTTGGCGGAGTAATAGCCCACCAAGGCGACGATCAGTAGCTGGTCTGAGAGGATGATCAGCCACACTGGAACTGAGACACGGTCCAGACTCCTACGGGAGGCAGCAGTAAGGAATATTGCTCAATGGGAGAAATCCTGAAGCAGCAACGCCGCGTGAGGGATGAAGGGCTTTTGCTCGTAAACCTCTGTAGTGAGGGAAAAAATTTCCACTCTGTGGAATATGATGGTACCTCAAAAGTAAGCCCCGGCTAACTACGTGCCAGCAGCCGCGGTAATACGTAGGGGGCAAACGTTGTCCGGATTTACTGGGTGTAAAGGGTGCTCAGGCGGTTTTGTAAGTCAGAAGTGAAATCCTAGAGCTTAACTCTGGAACTGCTTTTGATACTGCAAGGCTTGAATGTGGAAGAGGAGGATGGAATTTCTGGTGTAGCAGTGAAATGCGTAGATATCAGAAAGAACACCAGTGGCGAAGGCGGTCCTCTGGTCCACTATTGACGCTAAAGCACGAAAGCGTGGGGAGCAAACAGGATTAGATACCCTGGTAGTCCACGCCTTAAACGATGAATACTAGACGTTGGGGTTAAACTCAGTGTCGCAGCTAACGCATTAAGTATTCCACCTGGGGAGTACGATCGCAAGGTTGAAACTCAAAGGAATTGACGGGGGCCCGCACAAGCAGTGGAGCATGTGGTTCAATTCGATGCAACGCGAAGAACCTTACCTAGGCTTGACATGCTAGCTAAAGCCGATGAAAGTTGGTGTTCCGCAAGGAGAGCTAGTACAGATGCTGCATGGCTGTCGTCAGCTCGTGCCGTGAGGTGTTGGGTTAAGTCCCGCAAC
>JAPUEV010000228.1 GCA_027492415.1 Ignavibacteria bacterium | reverse complement strand
CACAAAACCACGTTTTCCCTGTGGTTGCTTATGATCTATATAAAGATATTCATCCACTATGGATGGGACCAATACATTTCGGCACTCTGCATTTTGCGCAGGCTGACCCCATGGAACCGCTTTATGCTATAAATGATATTATCAGGGATAATAAAGAAGAAGATAAAATTAAAGTTTTAAATATAGGGCAGCAGTATGTTTTTATATTCAAATAGAGCTTATTTCTTAAACAGTTTTTTCAGCTTAACAGAAAGATTCACCAGTATCAAAGTAAGCTGTATATTCTGACCAATCATTTTTTCCGCTTCTTCAAGCTCTAATATTATACTGAAGAGATCTGTATCCGGAAAATTAGCATTCAGCTTTTCAAGCCTTTCAGCCAGGTCATAATTTGTCAGCATATCAGGCTCTGCCTTGCCGGCAGCTTTTACCCTCAGCAGGTCGCGTATCCATATATTTAAAAAGAAAAGGAACTGCCTTGTCTTATCCTTATCATTTTTAGCTGAAATATTACGGCTGATTGAAACTACCTGTGCGTAATCTCCTTTTAAGATTGAAACAAGGAACTCCAGCGCACCGGAACGCAGCTCTTCTATCCCAAGCTCCAGCAGCTCAACTGTCCGCTTATAGCTTCCAAAGCTAAGCCTTGCGGCAAGCTTTACCTGCTTTTCAGGGTAAGTTGTATGGCCAATTAGCTTATCAAGTATTTCTTTTTCTGTAAGTGTTTCAAAATGTATCCGCTGGCACCTGCCAATTATGGTTTGCGGCAGTGAATTAACCCTGGAAGTTGTAAGTATTATAACGCTGTTCTTCGGCGGCTCTTCAAGTATCTTCAGCAGCGCATTTGATGCTTCCTGTTTCATTTTATCCGCTTCAGATATAAGGAAAACTTTTCTGATTCCTTTAGGAGCTGATAGATATATCTTACTGACAAGATCCCTGATGCTGTTTATCCTGATATTATTTGCGCCTGTAAGATTTATATGATGATACGGGTTTTCAGATTTCATTGCAAGCTGCTCCATGTACTCATCAAAATCCGCACCGGCAAGCTTTTCAACCGGGTCTGATTCAGAATCATCGGTCTTAGCAGCAGGCAATGCGCATATAAGCTTAAAATATTCTGAACGGAATGAGGATATTTTTCTGCAGCTCTCACACTTATCGCATGCTTCGCTGCCTTCAATAAGATCAGTACAGTTAAGAAGCTTGGCAAACTCGATAGCCAATGCGTCTTTGCCAACACCGTCACTGCCTTCAAATAAATACGCGTGCCCGGTTTTATTGCTTAAGAAGATCGATCTTAGCTTCTCAATTACGTCACGCTGGCCTATTATATCATTCCACATACTAAAAAGCGTTTCCTAAGCCAAACTGAATAGCATACCGTTTATCTTTAAAAATTGTTGAAGGGTTCTGCCATAGCCACTTGCTTCCCTCAGATGCAAGCGGGTCATAAAGCTTAAACCCAAGGTCTATCCTTATCGGACCCACAAATGTATCATACCTGATCCCAAAACCGGCCGAAAGTGCTACCTGGTTGAACCTGAATTTGCCGTCACTTTCCCATACATTGCCGTAATCAAGGAATAATACTCCCCAAACCGGTGCAAGCATGCTTCTTTCAGGGAATGGTTTTCTTCTCCAGTCCACACTTCCTTCAAGCAAGAATTTCCCCCCCTGTGAAGGGTCATTTAGTATTCCGCCTGTTTGTGCCCGCCAGCCCCTAAGACTGTTGCCGCCGCCCATATAATATTTATATGTTGCTGTAACCGGCAGAATATTATCTCCGCTGCCAAACTCAATTATATCACCCAGCTCAAAGTTTGTTGCCACAATTGATGCGGCTCTATCGCCTGAAATATCAAAATAAAAGCTGTTGGTAGTGCTCAGCTTTACATACTGAGAGTAATACAGGTTTGTCTTAAATAATGTAAACAGCCTTGGTAAAGCACCGGCGCTTTCAGCTGTAATAGAGTGATAAAAACCCCTGGAAGGGTTAAAGATATTGTTTGTATTGTTATGTATTAATGTCATACCAATTATACTGTTCACCACGTTCAGCCGTTCGCCTTTCTTTAATATTGTTCCATCTTCATCAAGCAGCAGGTCACGTTTTTTAGCTCTTAATGAAACAATATCAAAAGTTATATCAGAATAAGCATTGCTGTAAAAAGTATAATCAGCTATAAAATAAGTAAGCCTCAGCAAATTCTTCATAATAAGTATCTCAAGGTCTTCATTGAAATTCACAAGCGCTAATTGAGGAGTTAATGTAGCGGTAATATTATTATTGAAAAGGAACGGCTGGAATAAGGAAAACTCAAGCGATAGAATATTTATATCCGTTGAATTATACAGCCCCTCAGCAGTTGCGCTTAAGACCCTGCCGCCTCCAAAGAAGTCTTTATCTTTATATTCAAGATTCGGGCCAACATACAGCCTGTTGGATTGGTACGAAGATGTTACACCCGGTGTAATTTCATATTTATTGTTAAGCGATATCTTTACAGAAGTGTTTATCGTTTTATCGGGCAGCACTGAATCAACCATAACCCTGCCCAGCTGAATGATTGCAAGCTTTGTAAAATTCCGCTCGCTTTGCACCATTTTGCTTTTATCAAATATATCACCCTGTTTAAAGGCTACTTCGCGCTCAATAACAAAATTGCCTATCTTATATTTATTGTTATCAATTGAAATGTTAACTTTTCCGAACCTGTAAATATCTTCAGTCCCAATAAACCGCAGCCTTAAGAGCACCATATTCTTATATTCAGGCTTTTTCTGCATTTCCTCCGAATACTTGCCTATAATTATTCCGCGCCGTGATGAATCTATCTTGCTTCTGACTGTATCTACCTGCGCGAAAAAATAGCCGCTATTCTGAAGGATATTCAGGATCCGGTCCTTTTCAAGGTTAATTTTATTTTTATTATAAGGATTGCCTGCTTCAATAAGCTGTCCGCTGTTAATTTCGGCTTTTACGCCGTCCGTAACTTTATCAAGTCCCTGAAGCCTTACTTCCTTTATCAGGTACTGCGGGTTTTCGATAATTATAAATCTGACATTTACCTGGTTATCCTCTTTATTATATGAAGTAAGAGTATCTATAATTACATCAAAAAATCCGTTATCAAAGTAGAACTTATTCAGCCTCTGCAGGTCTTCTTCCAGGTTTATCCTGTTGAAGTATTTTTCCCTGGGAAGCAGTAGTATATCAAGCAATGCGGCATTGCTGAATGACTCTGTCTTCTTAAAGTTAAATGTAATATCTCCTGTCTCAACTTTTTTGGGCTGGGCTAGTAACAGGTTTGAACAAAGGACCAGTAAAATGATCCCTGCAGTATATATTTTGGTAAAAAGTATTTTCAAGCAGTTTGATTATGAAAAACCCCGATGGCTCGGGGTTTCTGAAAAATTGAGCTTTTTAATATCAGAAGTCTTTTTCTTCATCGTCGTAAAAAAAGTCTTCCTTTGTCGGATAGTCAAGCCAGATCTCTTCTATGCTTTCATAGGGCTCATCAGTCTCTTCAAGATCCCTGAGGTTTTCTATTACTTCCTGAGGTGCGCCTGTTCTTGTTGCATAATCTATGAGCTCTGCTTTGTTAGCCGGCCAGGGTGCATCATCAAGGTAAGAAGCCAGTTCCAGAGTCCATACCATTTTTACATCTCCTTTTGTATAATTTATAATTTGTTTTTTTCTTTTAATTCGCTCTGCAGATCAAAGCCACTTGGCTTAATCTTTAATACTATTGTCTTTTAATCTCTTAATCTCGGGTCAAGCGCATCACGCAGACCTTCGCCAACAAGGTTATATGCTACTACTGTTAAAAATATCATGAAGCCCGGGAATACTGCCAGCCACCATGAGCTAGTTGCACCCCTGGCTTCTGAAAGAACTGAACCCCATGTAACTTTTGTTGCCGCAACTCCAAAACCAAGGAAGCTTAATCCTGCCTCAGTTAAAATTGCGCCTGCAATTTCAAATGATGCTGCAATTAACACAGGTGCAATTGCATTGGGCAGCACATGCCTGAAGATTATTCTTGTGTTCGATAGTCCCAGTGATACTGCAGCCTGGATATAATCCATTCCGCGTACTTTCAGTATTTCGCCTCTTACAAGCTTTGTATTGCCTGTCCAGCTGGTTAAGCCTATGGCTATCATGATATACCATATGCTGGAGCCATACAATGCAACAATTGTGATAATTAAAAAGAATGCCGGGAACAGCTGCATAATTTCTACAAATCTCATAATTAAAAGGTCAAGCTTACCGCCGTAATAACCGGCAATTGAGCCAAGCAGTACGCCAATAAATATCGCGATACCCGCTGCAATAAATCCTACTGATAGCGATACCCTTGAGCCGTGTATAAGGCCTGCAAGCACATCCCTGCCGATACCATCTGTGCCAAGGTAATGACCTGTAGCTATAGAAGGCGGTGCTGAGTTATTGAACAGATCTACATTTGAGGGAGCGTATTTTATCAGCGGCCATATTGCTGATTCAAATTCCAGTGATTTCCAGTCAACATTCAGGAATTCACCTTCCCATTTAGAAAGACCCAGGTCAACTGCATACTCTTTGAATACAGGAAAATATGTTGAACCTTTATATGAACAGTAAAGAGGCTTATCGTTCGCCACAAAATCTGCCGTTAAAGCCATCGCAACCAGGAAAAACACAACGTATAAAGCTGCAACTGCCAGCTTGTTCTTCCTGTATTGATGTTTTACCAAAGACCAGTATGTCTGGTCAACTTTTCTGCCGGGCTTTCCGCTTCTTTTCGGAACTTCATTTCCTTCGGTAACCATTCCCTGCGGCATCGGGCCGCCTGCCATGGTATTATCTGCTATAAATTCACTTTCCGAAACTTTTCTATCAGCCATATATAATTAGTAAATTTTAATTCTTAGAAAATGCTATTCTTGGATCAACAATAGCGTAAAGAATATCAACAAGCAGTAAGCCAAGCATTGTTAATACCGCTGCAAGTACAAGCTCTGCCATGATAAGAGGATAATCACGCGCAATCAGCGCCTGGAAGCCAAGCTGTCCTATACCCGGGATACTGAAGATTGATTCTACTATAATAGAACCGCCTACAAGGCTCGGTAATATTCCGCCGAGTAATGTAATTACCGGTATCAGTGAATTCCTTAATGCATGCTTAAGTACAACTGTTCTTTCTGTAAGACCCTTTGCGCGGGCTGTCCTTACATAATCCTGTCTTATTACTTCAAGCATGCTGCCTCTCATCTGCCTTGAAAGAAATGCAAAGCTCGCAAGTGAGCTGCATGTTACCGGCAGTATCAGGTGATATGCCCTGTCCCATACTTTTTCCAGGAAGCTCCAGTTATCTGAGCCAAGTGTGTATAAACCGGAAGTCGGGAATATCTTTATATATTCCACGTTTGCAAGGAATACAATTGCCATCGTTGCTATCCAGAAAGAGGGGAGCGAGTAGAATACGAACAGCATGAATGTAGAGAACCTGTCTGCCATACTGTACTGCCTTGCCGCTGAAAATATCCCGATAGGAATAGCAATTATATAGCTAAGCGCTATGATCATTAACGATATTGATGCTGTAACGGGAATTCTCTCCATTATCTTGCTCATCACAGGGCGGTTATCAACAAATGAATTGCCGAAATCGCCGGTTGCCATATTGCCAAGCCATATGAAATACTGCATGTAAATAGGCTTATCCAAACCCCATTTCTGCTTATAGTAATTCTTGGCTTCCTGGTTCATCTGGCTTTTCTCATCAGCCTTCATGTTCTCGCCGCTTACACCTACTTTAAGCTCTGTAGGGTCACCCGGCGCAAGACGTGAAATTGTGAACGTTATGAGTGTAATTGCAATTAACGTTGGTATGAAGAGAAGAATTCTTTTTAAAATGTACGTTGACATTCTTTTTAAAGTTTAGCTTATTTAGTAGTTACTTATATTAAAAGCCTGCTGACCCGTTTTTACTTTCGGGTCAGCATATAATAACTTTGAATTTAGTTGTTCTTGTTCTGTGTATATTTCTGGCTGCCTGCAGGTACCCACCATTCATTGTATGAAGGACTGGGCTGTATGTTATACCATCTTGCATTCTTGAACCTCTTATCATAGATATATCTTGCCCTTGGGCTCCAGAGGAATGTATACGGCTGTTCATCGTAAATAAGCTGCTGCCACTGTTTTATCAAAGCAATACGCTTTGATTCATCCATTTCATTCCTGTAAGCTACTATTAAGCTGTCGCTTGTCTTGTTCTTAAAGCTGATGTAATTGCTGCCTTCACCTTCTGACTGGGATGAATGCCATATCTGGTACGGGTCCGGCGGTGTTGTTGGTGATGTCCATGAAGAATATGTTGCCTCAAATTCATGTTTCTTTGTCTTATCTAAATAAACTGACCATTCAAGCTCCTGTACTTCTGCCTGTATACCAACTTTCTTTAACGCATCTACTATTACAAGCAGTATCTGTTTCCTTACAGGGTTTGTATTGCTTAAGAATGTGAATTTAAAATCTTTTTTCTTGCCGTCAACTACTTTATCCAATACGCCGTCACCGTCTGTATCTTTCCATCCTGCTTCTTCCAAAAGCTTCTTTGCTTTTTCGGGATCGTACTGTATTTCAGCAAGATCTGAATTCAGTAATTTTTTGTTCTGGTAGAAAATGTGTGACTGGATCGGCACACCATCACCGAACATAACTTTATCTATGATGCTTTTTCTGTCTACAAGGTAAGCAAGCGCCATCCTGACTTTTTTATCCTGGAATAACGGGTTAAGCTGGTTCCATGCTAAATATGTGTAAGCAGGTTCAAACGGCCTTGCTTTTGCTAAGTTGAACTGGTCAGGATTTTCGAGATCTTTATAGAAATCTGATGGCTTGATAACATACATAGCGTCAACTTCTTTGTTCTTTGCAGATACAAGTGCTGCTGAGTTATCCTGGATTGTTTTGAAAATAATCTTCTGCGGATAGTTTGCTGCTAAAGATTTACCCCAGTAATTGTTGTTCCTTGTCAATGTTACGCCTGCGCCGGTATCCCATTTTTCAAATATGTACGGACCCGAACCAATAAGGTATTTTGCTTCCCTTGATACTTCCTGTGAATTAACAAAATCTGCGAACTTCTGCATATCAGCGTTCTTCTGCGCCGTTTTTATATCTTTAAACTCTTCCCAGGAAAACTTATCTGTAACATTGCCCGGGTCTAAAATATGTTTAGGTAATACCTGGAATGCTGCCAATGTGTATAAACCTCTCCAGTTTGGCTGGGAGAGTGTGAATTTTACTTTGTACTGATCGTTATCAACCATTTCAACCTTGTCAACCATATCAAAATAATTCCTTAAAGCAGCGTCATCTACTAATGGAACTTTGATGAACTTTAATGAAAATATAACATCTGCCGCTGTTACCGGCTTGCCGTCTGAAAATTTCGCGTCCTTATTTAATGTAAATGTATATGTCAGGTTATCAGGTGATACTTCAGGCATGGATGAAAGTAATGGTATAAGCTCATATGTTACTTTATCCTGTGTAAGAAGAGATTCGTAAATGTATGAATCAATTTCTGATGCGCTCGCGTCGTTTGATACTATTGGATTTAATTTTTCAGGATCGCTCATCTCTCTGATAATAAGCCAGTCTCCTGTGGCAGCGCCGTTCGTATCTACAGCGGGAATATCGTTGGACTGGTTTTTATTTTCGGTTTTTTGCTGGGTAGTTTTTCCTCCGCAGCCTGAGATAATTATTGAAAATACCAATACTGCTAGGAGGGCAGTTGATTTTAGTTTATTCATGTTAAAATATATCTGTTAAATTGGGAAAATATATTAATTTTGATGGAAATTTTAAAATTTTTGCTTTATAAAACGCAATTTATCTATATAAATGATAATTTCAACTGCAAAATGAATTCTTTTAAAAACAACAACCTCACCTCTTACTCCTCTCCTAAAAGGAGAGGGGAATAAGACCGGAAATTTCGGGTGCTTTCCCCCTCTCCCTCCGGGAGAGGGGATTGGGGGTGAGGGAATTATCAGTTACCTGACTGGTATTTGCGCTGGTTCGCAGGTACCCACCACTCCGGCAAATGATATGCCGTTGGCGGGGTAGGATACCACCTTACATTCTTGAACCTGTCTGAATATACATACTTCGCCTTCGGTGTCCATAAAAATGTATACGCCTGGTCATCATATAAAACCTTCTGAAGCTGTTTGTTTATTTCTATCCTTTTTGCCTCGTCAAACTCCTTGCGGTATGCTACCATTAATGAATCGGCTGTGGGATTGTTGTAGCTTCCGTAATTGGAGCCGTCATTCTTTGATTGTGATGAATGGAATATCTGGTACTGGTCAGGCGGAAAGTCTGTTAACACCCACGCACCCATTAATGCGTCAAACTCATGCTTCTTAATCTTCTCTAAAAAAACCGACCACTCTAAAACCTGTATCTCTGCCAGTATTCCTATCTTCTTCAGTCCTTCTGCAATTACAAGTATCGTCTGTTTCCTTGATTCATTTGTGTTCAGCAGGTATGTAAATTTAAAATCAACCTTTTTGCCGTTTATTGTTTTATCAAGCACACCATCGCCGTCTGAATCCTTCCATCCCGCTTCACTAAGCAATTGCTTTGCCTTCTCCGGGTTATATTCTATTGGAGGAAGGTCAGGATTGAAATTCTTCTTATCTCCAAAATATATCGGGCTCTGTATAGGTACAGCAAGTCCGTACTGAACTTTTTCTATAATGCTTTTCCTGTCAACTATATAAGCAAGCGCCCAGCGCACTTTTACATCACTGAAAAGAACATTATTCATATTATATCCAATGTAAACAAACTGCGGCTCAAACGGGTCAGCTTTTTTCATGCCGAACTGTTCAGGGTTGGCAAGCTCCTTTACAAAATCCATCGGCTTGGTAACATACATGTTATCAATTTCCTTGTTCTTTGCAGCTACTGTTGCAGCGCTCTGGTCCTGTATTACCCTTATGATAAGCTTTTCTGGATACATCATGCCGTGAACGGCTTTTAAATTCCAGTAATTGGGGTTGCGCCTGAAATATACCCACTGGCCTGTATCCCATTTTTCAAATATGTAAGGACCCGAGCCTATAAGCCTCTTGGGGTCACGGTTTGCTTCCTGGGAATTGAACAAATCAGCAAATTTCTTTATCGCGGGATTCTTCAGCGATGTCGCAACATCCTTGCATTCTTCAAATGTATATTTATCTGTTAAATGCTCAGGGTCAGCCGCGTCTTTTGACATTATCTGAATATCGCTTAATGCATAAATTGCCTTAAAGTACGGGCGTGATAAAGTGAATTTAACAGTATACTTATCGCCATCAACAAGCTCAACATTCTTCAGCATATCAATTGCCTGCCTTGATTGCGCCGCATCAACCTGCGGGTTCATCATTGCCTTAAAATTGAATATCACGTCTTCGCCTGTCAAAGGCTTGCCGTCACTGAACTTAATATCTTTCTTTATCTTATATGTGTATGTTAAATGGTCAGGGGTTTCTTCCGGCATTGCTTCGCAAAGCCACGGTACAAGCTCGTAATCTTCTCTTCCTGCTGCCCACATCAGGCGCTCAAACACATGCAGGGAAAACTCCCTGCCCGTTGCATCCTGCAGAGTTACAGGGTTAAGGCTCTGCGGGTCAGCAAGCTCACGCTGGATTATCCAGTCGCCTATCAATGCCCCGTTTGTATCAACAGGCGCTACTTTAGAGTAATCGTCTTTATTTTTTGTGTCTGTTTCATTTTTTTTGGAACAATTAACTGCGGAGAGGGCTAAGAGAGCTGTAAAAAGAAGAGTGATGTACGTTTTCATACAGTTTAGTTTAATTATTCAAAGTCGTGTTCCAGATATTCTACAGAACGTTCATATCCAATGTTCCCGTCTTTGAATTTAGATTTGTTATTTATTGCTGATTCAAGTTTTTCGCTCAGCGCTTTTGCTGCATCATAGCCGTAATGCTTGCATAAATAGTTAAGCGCAATAATTTCTGATATTACCGTAATATTCTTCCCGGGGAAAATAGGCAGCCTGACAAAAGGAAGCTCTACCCCAAGCAGCTCTATTGTTTCGCTGTCAAGCCCTGTGCGTGTATATTCCTTCTTCGGGTCCCACTCCTCAAGGTTAACAAGAAGCTCAACCCTTTTCTGGAACCTGATAGCCCTGATACCGAAAACACTGCGCACATCTATGATACCAAGCCCGCGAATTTCCATGAAATGCTTAACAAGCTCTGTGCCCGTACCCATCAAAATGCCGTCACCTTTGCGCGATATCATCACAACATCATCAGCCACTAAACGGTGGCCGCGCTCAATTAGATCTAGAGCAATTTCGCTCTTTCCTATTCCGCTCCTGCCGTAAAACAGCAGACCCACTCCGTACACATCCACAAATGAGCCGTGTAATGCTATCTGTGGAGTGAACTGGTCATCAAGGAAATCGTTGATGAAGTACGCGAATTTTGTGGTCTCCAGCGGAGTAATGAAAACGGCAATATCTTTTTTGTTCGCCATTTCCATGAATTCATCGCTTGGCTTGTTGTTGAAAGTTACACAAATGCAGGGCATGTTGAATGAAAAGAACTTCTTTAAAGTTTTTGTCCGCTGCTCGGCTGAAAGCGTTTTTAAATAACGCATTTCTGTGTTACCCAGTATCTGGACCCTATCGAATGTAAAAAGCGCTGTATAGCCTGCTAAAGCAAGACCCGGACGGTTGATGTGCTGGTCTTTGATTATCTTATCCAGCCCGCTGTTGCCTTCGGATATCTTTGTAAGCTTGAACCTGTCCTTGGCAGCGTTATAGAAATAATCAACCGTGATCATTTCCTTTTTTACTTCTTCAATGTTCTTTAAAACTTTATGAAGGTGTTTCATATGGTTTTATTCTTCAGCTTCAATATTCTTTACCGAAAGTTCACCTTTATTATCGGTAAGCTTATCTTTGAACTTTCTTACCTGTGTTGATACTTTTTCCATCGCGCCTGTAATTGACTTCATGAAATCATCGGTGGATTCCTTTGCGGTAAAGGTGTGGTTGTTCTTTGCATGTACTATTACTTCAGCGTGCTTTACGCTGTTTTCGGGCTTGTCATAACTTAAAATGACTTCTGTCTTAATGATTCCGTCGTAAATTTTTGCGAATTTTTTTGATTCTTCCTCAGCGTACTCTTTTAATGAATCGTGGGCTTTAAAATGGCGTGCAGTAAATAAAAATGACATTGGTTAACCTCCATATAATTAAAATGAACAAAAATTCGGAATATTATCCCTTATTTGCAAATATGCTAAAGTACTTCATTAATTTCAATTATGTAATATTTCTTACAGTTTTCCCCCCTGCCGCTTTGTCGCCCTGCCACGCCTACCAAAAATCTTGTCATGCTGAGCGAAGTCGAAGCACAATTACTCTAAAATTATTCTTTCTTACTCTTGCCTCTCCTGCCAAATGCTTTGTCGCCCTGCTACGCCTACCGAATGGTTTGTCGCCCTGCCACGCCTACCGAAGGTATGGAGCGCTACTCCTGCCATTGGCACGGGAGTCGCTACGCCTTACAACCGCGGAGCAGGTGGAAGGAAGGGTCAAT
>JAPUEV010000227.1:9186-11647 GCA_027492415.1 Ignavibacteria bacterium | reverse complement strand
TCCTTACCACTTCTATTCTCAGAATTTAGCTTAATTTTATTTCATTCATTTAAATTAAAGCCTGCGGCTTTACTGCGGGATATTAATAAATAATTTTTCATGAAATAAAAATATGAAATTAACCTTCATCCTGGCAGCAATTGCGATTGCTGCAGTTTTTTCAAAAGCAGAATTTGCATATACTGATATTAACGCTGTATTCACTGATTCCACTTTAAATTGCCCTGTAACGGGTGATGAAATTACCGGTGAGCATTTAAGCTTAAGGTATATTGATAAGGATATAAAATTTTGCAACGAAGGATGCGTAATGGCATTTAAAAAAGAGCCGGCAAAATTTACTGATCACCTTGTATGTATGCCATGCAATGATCCTGACGGGAAGCATGATATCAGCACTGTGCAAAACGGAGTTAAATATTATTTCTGTTCAGAAGGATGTAAAGGCAAATTTGAAAAAGAGCCGGATTCATATTTGAAAAAATTCATGAAATGAATTACACAAGAAAATGAAAATTAAAATTATATTGATAATAACATTTATCCTGACAGGCAGCGGTGTGTTGTTTTCACAAAACATGACAGGTTATATCTACGGTGATGATGAAGGCAAAAAACAGCCTCTTGATGCCGCTGTTGTGAAATGGATAAATACAACAAAGGGTACAATTACAGATTCAACAGGAAAGTTCACTCTTACAATGTTGAATATTACCGATAAAAGGCTTGTTGTATCATATGCCGGGTATAAAACCGATACTGTTGACGCTGCAGATAAGCAGCAGGTGGAAGCTGTGCTTGTGCCTAATATGTCAACATCAACAATTAATGTTGAAGGCAAAAAGAAATCAACTTACTTTGGGAACCTGAACGCAAAATCAGAAGTAATTTCATCAGGTGAAATAAAAAAGGAATCATGCTGTGACCTTGCAGGATGTTTTGGCAGGAACTCATCAGTAGAAGTAGCGGTAACGGATATCATAACTGACGCCAAGGAGCTTAAAATACTCGGGCTTGAAGGCGCATACACTCAGCTTCTGATAGATAATATGCCGCTGATGAACGGACTTAATGTAAAATACGGAATATCCAGTATACCGGGAACATCGATAGATAAGATAATCATATTCAAAGGCTCAAATTCCGTGATGCAGGGATATGAATCAATAAGCGGTATTATGAATGTTATTCTTAAAGAATACAAGAATTCAGACAGGCTTCTGGTTAACGGATTTGTGAACAGCGGACTTGAAAAACAGCTCAACCTGAACTTTGCAAACCCTGTATCAAAAAAATGGAGCAATATACTAACGCTCCATACAGTGCAGAAGTCAAATTCCATGGATGATAACGGAGATGGTTTCCTTGATAACCCGCTTACAACAAGATACACAGTCTATAATAAATGGAACTATGTGGATTCAGTAAAGAATACTGAGTTTAATATTGCTGGCAGATACTGGAATGAAAAGCGTGAAGGCGGTCAAAGGAACAACCTTCATGGTTCTGTCACTACCCATGGACACAAGCTTTACCAGCAGACAATTGATATCAATTCTTTTGAAGGATACACCCGCATGAGCAAGCAGTTCACCCAAACAAGCGGAATGAAGCTGTATGTTAATTCATCTTATTATGACCAGGGCTCATTTTACGGCAATACTAAATATGACGCGAAGCAGACAAATTTTACTGCTATGGGATTTTATGAATTCGAGGTTCTGCCGAACTCATCACTTAAAACCGGCGTAAGCTACAAATATCTAAAAGTTGATGAGCTAATAAAATTTGAAGATACAACAAGCAAAACATATGCAGGCAATTATATCAAGAAAGAATCCATACCCGGCATGTTTGCAGAAAATTCACTTTCCTTATTAGGTGATAAAGCTACCATTATGACTGGTATCAGGTTTGACTATCACAATGAGCATAAATTAATTGTAACACCAAGGGCTCTCTTCCGATATGAGCCGGTTAAAACACTTGTGTTCAGGGCATCTATCGGGACAGGCTTCAGGACAATTAATCTCTTCAGCGAGCACTCTAACCTGATAGCAAGCTCCAGGAATATTGTAATATCAGAGAACCTTGAACCGGAAAAAGTAATTAACTTCGGCGCAGATATGCTTTTCTATTTCGGCGGGACAGGTTACTCAGGTACTTTTAACCTGGATTTCTACAGAACTGATTTCAGCAATAAGATAATCCCAGATTACGACTCGAACCCCAGGGAAGTAATATTTGCCAACCTGAACGGCAAGGCTTTTTCTAACGTGCTGCAAAGTGAAGTAAGCCTGACAATTTTGAATAATATTGATCTGAAGCTTGCTTATAAATACATTGAGCTTAAGTATGATAAAGACGGCGTAAGGTATGACCAGCCATTCAACGCCAAGCACAGGATACTTGCTACATTTTCCTATGCACCTGCAAATAAATCATGGGGTGTAAGCGCGGG
>JAPUEV010000227.1:0-9086 GCA_027492415.1 Ignavibacteria bacterium | reverse complement strand
TACTTGCTACATTTTCCTATGCACCTGCAAATAAATCATGGGGTGTAAGCGCGGGTCTCAACTGGTTCAGTAAGCAGCGTTTACCATCAACAGCAACTAACCCGGTAGAGTATCAATTGCCAACGGAATCAAAGCCGTATACATTGATAAATATGCAGCTTTCAAAGAACTTTAAGTATGTTGAGCTTTACGCAGGTGTTGAAAATCTTCTGAACTTTAAGCAGGATAACCCGATAATTGCCGCTGATGATCCTTTCGGGCAGTATTTTGATACATCATTTATCTGGGGACCTACAAGAGGAAGAGAGTTTTATGCAGGCTTCAGGTTTATTTTAGGGAAGTAAGTTAAGTGGACCTCACCCCCGATACCTCTGTTGATCCCGCTAGAGCGGGACTTCGAAAACACAGAGTGTTTTCTTGAAGGAGAGGTGAGCTATGAATTTAAATTCATAGCAAGTATCATGGTTTTCTCGTTCCCAAGCTTCAGCTTGGGAACGTTATAATTAGGAGTACCTTAGCAAATTGTTTTATTGTATTACTGCATTTAAATTCAAAAAAGATACCTTTATATTCGCTGCATCATGTACAGAATAAAGCTCAATGAATTCGAGGGTCCCTTAGACCTGCTGCTGTTCTTTATACAGCGGGATGAGCTTGATATACATAATATTCCCATCTCAAAAATCACCAATGAGTTCTGCGAGTATGTAAATTATATCCAGGTGCTTGATCTTGAGCTTGCCAGCGAGTTCATTTTAATGGCGGCGACACTAATACAGATAAAAGCCAAGATGATGCTCTTTAAGCCGGAGGAAATTACCGAAGAAGAGGAAGATCCGAGGTATGAGCTTGTAAAACGCCTGCTTGAATATAAGCGTTTTAAGGATGCATCAGTTGAGTTTGCTAACCTTGAAGAAGAGCACAGGAAAGTATTTTACCGCAATGATTTTGACGGCGATTACAAAATAGATGATGAAGCTGAGGAAGATATAACCATACAGAACTTAACCCTTTACAACCTGATAAAAGCTTATAAATTCGCAATGGATCACCAGCCAAAGGAAGTGGTTCATAACATAACCAGGATGAACGTATCAATTGATGAGCAGATACAGTTTGTAGATACTATGTGCACTACATCAGAGTATGTTTCGTTTTTGGGAATGATAATAGGTATGGAGAAGATTAGGGTTGTTGTAACATTCATAGCGATACTGGAAATGGCTAAAAACGGCATTATTGGCATAAAAATCAACGAAACACTTACCGATTTCCTTATCTTTAAAATTGCAGAATTGCCTGAAGAGGGTATTATAGAAACCTCAAGTTTTAATTAAATTTTTGCATTTTGCTCTTTATTTACCAAAAAAGCTTTATTATATTCGTACACAATACAACTTCCACTATATATTGCGAGTGTGGTATCTCGTTTTAAGGCTAAAATTAAGATTTTTAACAATATAATACCATAAATGAATTTTGACGGCATAAAAAAAATTGTTGAGGTTTTGATCTTTTCATCAGATAGACCCCTGACGTTAAAACAGATGAAAGATATTATCAATCAGGAAAAATCCGAAACGGGCGTTACTTCGGATATCCGTAATATTGAAAAAGCTGTTAACGAGCTTATAGAAAAATACAGCTCTGATGAGAGTTCTTTTAATATAATACAGGTTGCCGGCGCATACCGCTTTGCAACAAAGCATGAATATGCCCCATGGCTTGCAAAGCTGAACAAGGAAAAGCTGAAAAGAAGGCTGTCACAATCAGCCCTTGAAACACTTGCAATTATTGCTTACAACCAGCCGATAACAAAGGCAGAAATGGAAGCTGTACGCGGTGTTAATGTGGATTATATAATAGGCTCTTTGCTTGAAAAAGACCTGATAACAATTAAAGGCAGGGCAGAAGTTGTTGGCAGACCGATGTTATACGGAACTACAGATAATTTACTGGAGTATCTTGGGATTAATTCCGTTGAAGACCTGCCGCATCTTAAAGCAATTGAAGAGATAATTAAATCGGGTCCGCCCGATGGTGTATCACAGTCAGATATAGATTTTTACGAAGAGATAAATCACATCCGTGAAAAAATGGTTTCTGAAGGCAACGTTGCCTCGAAGCTTATTACTGAAAAGGATGCAGATGGTAACCCTGTGAATATTCATGAGCTGAATTCACAAAGTGAAGATATAACTGATGATGGAGCAGGTGAAGACGAAGCTGAAGATGGTTCGTTTGTTGAAGGTGAAAGCTTTATTGATGAGGGTCAGCTGGTAGAAGAGAACAGGGATACAGAAAGTGATATTATGAATAACAATGAAAGCGGCGGTAATGGCACGACCTAGCAAAAGTAAAAGCAGCAAAAGCGAAGAAGATTACGAAGATACAGAAAACAGCAATGAAACAAAACTTACAAGACTAAACAAATTTATTTCGAATGCGGGAGTAACCGCAAGAAGAAAAGCAGATGAATTAATATTTACAGGAAGGGTTACAGTAAACATGCAGACTGTTACAGAGCCGGGTACAAAAATTAATCCGGAAAAAGATGTAGTAAAGGTCGATGGCGAGAAAGTTAAGCCGCAGACCGAGTTTATCTACGTCGTCCTTTTTAAACCAAGAGGATATGTAACTACCACTCACGACGAAAAAGGCAGACCGACCGTGATGGATCTTATAGGTCTGAATACCCGCCTCTACCCGATAGGCAGGCTTGATTACGATACTGACGGCGTTTTGTTACTTACAAATGACGGCGAGTTTTCGAATATGATGATGCACCCGCGTCACAAGATATTCAAAACTTACTTCGCGAAGCTTGATAAGCCTATGGAAGAAAACGATATGAAGAAGCTGCGCGAAGGCATTATGATAGACGGCAGACCTACATCAAGAGCAAAGGTAAGATTAATTCCCAACACCGGCGACCAGAATATCTGGATATCTATCCATGAAGGCAGGAACCGTCAGGTAAGGAGAATGCTGGAATCACTTGGTTACCTGGTACAGAGATTAAAAAGAGTTGAATATGCAAGAATAGGCCTAGAAGGCTTAAAACCGGGTGAATGGAGATATTTATCCCCGGAAGAATTCATAGAAGCTAAAAAGCTTGCCACACCAAAACAGCCTGTTTTCAGAAAACCCGTCCCTGAAGAATCAGAAATACCTGAAGGTACAGTAAAGAAAGAGAAGAAGGGCAAAAAAGGCGGCAAGAAGAAAAAGAAAAAGAAAGATAAGCTGAAAAATGCTGAAGGCATGCCAACACAGAAGCCTTCATCGGGCTCAGATGTTCTGGAAAGCATATCTAAAGAACTTGAAAATATCTCTGAACAGATATCTGATAATAAAGATTAATACATCAGTTAAACAAACTATTTAAATATTTTCTTTAAGATATATTTTTTAAATTTTAAGGACACTATAAAGCTCTAAAAGGGTATATTAAATAGTGTCCTTTTTTATTCACAAAAACGAGTTTTTAAATAACAGGAGAAATTTTTTGCAGGAAACAAACGATCTGGTAAAAAACCGAATGGCAGCGCTTGAAGAGATCAGAAACATGGGTATAAATCCTTATCCCCACAGGTTTGATGTTACAGCAAGCTCCGCGGAAATATTAAGCACATTCAAAGATCCCGCTGATGAAGCTGAAACAGAAGCGCAGAAACTGAAGATAATTTCAGTTGCCGGCAGAATAATGGCTATACGCAAAATGGGAAAGGCAAGCTTTTTCCAGATAAAGGATGATACAGGGAAGATACAGATATACATAAGGCAGAATGATGTGGGTGAACAGCTGTATAAATTATTCAAGCTGCTTGATATTGGCGATATTATCGGCGTTAACGGCTTTGTTTTCCGCACAAAAATGGGTGAGGTTTCAGTTCACGCAGCAACTATCGAGCTGCTTACCAAAACTCTGCAGCCGCTACCGGTTGTAAAGGAAGAAACTTCAGATACCGGTGAGAAAATAATTCATGATGCGTTTGCTGATGTAGAGCTCCGTTACCGCCAGCGTTATATTGATCTGATAGTAAATGATAATGTTAAGGAAACATTCATAAAGCGCACAAAGATAATTCACGCAATAAAAAGAACTCTCGAGGGCTATAATTTCTTTGAAGTAGAAACACCTACGCTGCAATCAATATACGGCGGCGCAAACGCAAAGCCTTTTATAACACATCATAATGCGCTGAATATTCCGTTATACCTCAGAATATCAAACGAGCTTTATTTAAAAAGGCTTGTTGTCGGCGGGTTTAACCGTGTATATGAGTTTGTTAAGGATTTCCGCAATGAAGGAATTGACCGTACACATAACCCGGAATTTACGCAGGTTGAGTGGTACCAGGCATACGGCGATTACAACGACAGCATGAACCTGTTTGAGGAAGTTGTTGAAAAGGCATGTCTTGCTATACACGAATCAACCAAGGTTGATTACCAGGGAACAGAAATTAATTTCGGCCGTCCGTGGAAACGCTTAAGAATGACAGAAGCCATCGCTGAAAAGAACGGTATTGATGTACTGAATATGAAGAAAGCTGATATAATCCAGTTCATGAGGGATAAAGAAATTGATCTTGACCCGAAGATATCACACAGCAAAGGTTTGGTAATTTCAGCATTATTTGAAGCAACCTGCGAAGACGATCTGGTTCAGCCTACATTTTTAATAGATCATCCAATTGATTCAACACCGCTTTGCAAACCGCTAAGGGAGTATACAATGCAGCAGCTTGTTGAAATGAAAAAGGATCCCGAGCAGGTGATATTTGTAGAAAGGTTTGAGCCGTATATTAATAAATGGGAGCTTGGCAACTCATACACAGAGCTTAACGATCCCATTTTACAGCGCGCGCTGCTTGAAGAACAGGTTGAGCGCGGCAGGGGCGGCGAAGAAGAAACCCACCCATTGGATGAAGACTTCCTTCGCGCGATTGAGATCGGAATGCCTCCAACAACAGGCGTTGGTCTTGGTGTAGACAGGCTTGTAATGCTTCTCACGAATTCACAATCGATCAGGGATGTATTGCTATTCCCCTTAATGAGGCCGCTGTAGAATATTTTATGATATTTGAAGAAACAATAAACGGGTATTTATTTTCAACTGATAAGAAAAAATTACAGTTTGATATAATTCACAATTACCTGGCAAATGAATCATACTGGGTAAAAGATCTGCCGCGGGAAATATTAGAGCGCTCAATTGAAAATTCCGAATGTTTTGGTATTTATCAAGGCAGCTCACAGGTGGGATTTGCAAGAGTAGTTACCGATTACGCAACATTCGGTTACCTGGGTGATGTATTTGTTTTGGAGGCACACAGGGGCAAGGGACTTTCTAAAAAATTAATGGATTTTATACTAAAGCACCCGGAGCTGCAGGGCTTCAGAAGGTGGATGCTATTGACCCGTGACGCGCAGGGGCTTTATTCACAGTTTGGATTTATAAAATTCCATGCACCGGATAGATGCATGGAGCTATGGTACCCGGATGTATACAGCAGTGACCCGTTTAAAAAAAGTATTACAGCAAAAGAAAATAACTGATCTTAAAAAACTTTGTTATGAAAGTGATATTTTAAAATGAAAGTAGTAAACAGTATACTGGAACTTTTCGGAAAAACCCCTTTAGTTAAATTAAACCATTTTAAAAAAGATATTAAGGCATCGATCTTCGCAAAAATGGAATCAATGAACCCCGGCGCAAGTGTTAAGGACCGTATCGGGCTGGCAATGATAGAAGATGCTGAGAAGCGCGGAATATTAAAGCCGGGCGGAACTATTATAGAAGCAACCAGCGGTAATACAGGCATAGGGCTTGCACTTACTGCGGCAATTAAAGGCTACAAATGTATCTTCACAATGACAGAAAAAGTATCAGTGGAAAAACGCCGTTACCTGCAGGCGCTTGGTGCGGATGTTGTGATATGCCCGATGACAGCAAAACACGATACACCGGAAAATTATGTAAATGTTGCTAAAAGAATAAACGCTGAAACACCGAATTCATTGTTTATGTACCAGTATAACAACCCTTCAAACCCGGATGCACATTACCACACAACAGGTCCTGAGCTTTGGGAGCAGACACAGGGCAAAATTACACATTTTATAGGAAGCCTTGGTACAGGCGGCACTGTGAGCGGTACAGGAAGGTTTCTGAAAGAAAAGAATCCGAACGTTAAAATAATTGCAGCTGACCCATACGGTTCAATTTTTAAAACTTACAAAGAATCAGGCATAATGACAGAAGGCACACCTTATCTTGTTGAAGGTATAGGACAGGATATGCTGCCGGAAAATGTTCATTTTAAATATATTGATGAGATAATCAACGTAACTGATAAAGAATCATTCCACATGTCACGCAGGCTTTCGAAGGAAGAAGGTATTTTCTGCGGCGGCAGTACAGGAACGAATCTTGCAGTTGCTTTGAAGGTTGCAAAAGATCTTGATGAAAACGCTGTTGTGGTATTTGTTGTTTGTGATACCGGCGAGAGATATTTAAGCAAGCATCACTCTGATGAATGGATGAGGGAAAAACGCCTGCTTGAAAAAGACAAAACCACAATCGGAGTTGTATTCCAGACGAAGCTCTCAGGGGGACTGCCTAATATGATATCAGCAGCACCAAATGAAACCATTGGAGATGCGCTTGGCAGATTAGAACAGTATAATGTTTCTCAGATACCGGTGCTGGACGAGAATCACTCAATTGGCTCCTTAACAGAAGCTGACCTGATGAGCATGATAATCAGCGATCCTGCAACTATCGATAAAAAAGTATCTGAAGTTATGGGTGCAGCATACCCGGTTGTTGATGAATCAGAAGATATTAAATACGGTATCCAGAACCTGAAATCATCGCCGGCTATACTTGTAAGCCAGTATGGCAGAATAATAGGTATTTTAACAAGGTACGATGTGCTTGATTTTGTGTGAACATTCACAGTATTTAAAACACAGTTAAAGATTCTTTAAAATTTAAAAAATAATTGCGGCAGGCTTGCCTGCCGCTTACAAAAAACTATATGAAATTTTCTACAAAAGCTATTCATGCAGGTAATAACCCTGATCCTACAACGGGTGCAGTAAATATACCTATCTATGCAACCTCTACTTATGCTGATGAAGCGTTCGGTGTATCAAAAGGATTTGATTACGGCAGAACAATAAATCCAACACGTGTTGCGCTTGAAACCAACATAGCAGCTCTTGAAAATGCAAAGTTCGGTTTCGCATTTTCAAGCGGTATGGGCGCTACACACGCAATTGCAACACTGCTAAAGAGCGGTGACCATGTGATTGTATCGCAGAATGTTTACGGCGGAACTTACAGGATATTTGAAAGGATATTCCGTAAAATGGGACTCGATTTTTCATGGATAGATACATCTGATTATGACGCAATCGGCGCGGCGTTAAAACCGAATACCAAAATGATATTTGTGGAAACACCTACAAACCCAATGCTTACCCTAACCGATCTTGATATGATCTCTGATATCGCAAGAGTAAATAAGCTTATTTCGGTATGTGATAACACGTTCATGAGCCCGTATTTCCAGAACCCGCTGGATATGGGAATAGATATAGTAGTTCACAGTACAACCAAATATATCAACGGCCACAGCGATGCTATCGGCGGATTTGCGGCTACCAGCAATCCCGAAATTGCCGAGCAGTTAAAGTTCATACAGAATTCAGTTGGCGCAGTGCCTTCACCATTTGACTGTTACCTTGTGTTACGCTCCACAAAGACACTAGCTTTAAGGATGGAGCGTCATAATGAAAATGCTGTTAAAATAGCACATGAGCTTTATAATAATTATAAAGACAGGATCAAAAAAGTTTTCTACCCGGGTTTACCTTCGCATCCGCAGCATGAGCTTGCAAAAAAGCAGATGCGGGGTTTTGGAGGAATGATATCAATTGATTTAGGCTCAATTGAAAATGCGATAAAGTTTTTCAATGGACTCAAAATATTCTCAAGGGCTGAATCATTAGGCGGAGTTGAAAGCCTTGTGTGCCACCCGGTCAGCATGACACATGGCGCTGTACCAAAGGAAGAGCGCGAAAAATTCGGCTTAACCGATGGACTTGTCAGGCTTTCAGTTGGTGTTGAAGATTACGATGACCTGCTTGGTGATATTAAGAACGCACTTGACGGAGTGAAATAAATGCTTGATAATCACAATGAGATACGCGCGCAGTTCCCGTTCATGGAAAAGTTCATATACTTTGATGCAGCCCATTATACACCTTACCCAATGCGCTCTGTTAATAAATTAAATGAGTTCATAACAAAGTTCACAACCGATTATCTTAACTTAAGCCTGGTAAATTTAAACCTGGCAAAAACATTCCGGCAGACCTGCGGAAAGCTGCTGAACTGCGAAGCGGATGATATTATCATAACATCAAACACAACACACGGAATAAATATTTTCGCAAATGGCATTCAGCTTGATCCTAAAGATAATAATGTTGCAATGCTTGACTCAGAATTCCCCGCAGTTGTATACCCGTGGCTGAACCAGGAAAAGCTTGGCAGGGCGAATGTAATGCTTATACCCAGTGATAAGGGCTATGCAAATGAAGCGCTGATAAAGCGTACACTTATGGATTTTAATGTGCGTGTATTCACAATCAGTCTTGTACAGTTCCTTGGGTACAGGCACTCAATACGCAGCATTTCTGAGTTCTGTAAAAAACGCAATATTTACCTTGTAGTGGATGCTATACAGGCAACAGGCGTTTGTCCGGTTGATGTACAGGAAATGGGAATAGATTACTTAAGTACAGGCAACCAGAAGTGGCTTATGTCACCCGCCGGGCTTGGATTTACCTATATTTCAAAAAAATACAGGGAGATAATAAATCCCTCTTATGCCGGTACAATGAATGTAAATTTTAACTTCGATAATTTCCTTGATTACAAGCTTGATTACAAAACCTCAGGGGAAGCTTATGAGAATTCAACCATGAACACTCTTGTTGTAATAGGAACCGACGAGGTATTGAAATATTTTATGGAGCTTGGCGTAAAAAATATATTTGATCATATCATA
>JAPUEV010000226.1 GCA_027492415.1 Ignavibacteria bacterium | reverse complement strand
GAACCTGTCAAAGTTCCTCGAGGAATTCCTGAATCCCTGGAGCTCATCATCATTCTGGAAAATTAATTTATCATACCTGCCCGAAAGAAGAAAATATAATTTTCCCTTTGTGATATTTACCTGGTTCTCAAAAAAGAAACCGTAATTGCTCTGTGTTTCCGTGAACTGCGCCTGAAGCTCATCTCCTTTGGTTCCGCCGATATTGGTGTATGATGTCAGGGGACCTGTAACATAATTATAATCAGCTCCTACTGTGAATTCATTATCGCGCTTAAATATAGGATGACGGCTTGTGTATCTTATTGTTGAGCCGGTTACGTATTTATACTTTACATTATACAGTGTATTGGTTGTGAACTGAATATCCTTTACCGCGCCGAATCCGATAAACTCAAACTCGTTGGTATTTAACTTGCCCCATGAAGTTTTATATTTCAGCGCAATCCTGCCTTTTTGTGTCATTCTTCTTATATCGCTTGCAACTGACTGGAAGTAAGCCTGGAAAGGATCAGTATTATATTCCTGCTCGGTTAATGCGCCCGGGAACCTTACAAGCCCGCGTACATAATTACCCAGTATTGCCACAGATGTTCTGCTGTTTGGGTAAACAACATAATTTGCGTTTATTAAATGAGAATACTCCGCGCCGTGCGGCCTGTAGCCTGTATATGTTTTATATGTCTGCGATAGAAAGAATTTAGAATTATCGCCAACTAAGCCCAGCCTTACGCCGCCCTGTGAAAGCTTGTACTCGCCAACCATGCTAACCAGCCTCACATAGCTTTTGGTGAAGTTAAGGTCACTTAAGAAATTTACAACACCGCCTGGTGAATTTGGATACAATGATGAAAGATTTCCTTTTACAACCTCAACTCCGCCAAGCGATGTATAGTCGATAGCATCCATAGTTGTTTCGCCGTCCGGCTCTGATTCCGGGATACCATCCTGCAGTATCCTGATCCCGCGCACACCTGTATTTGAGCGGGTGCCGAATCCGCGGATAGATATCCTTACTTCGCTGCCGTACCTTGTCTGTATAAAAAGTCCCGGGACATCCTGGAGAATATCCTTTGCATTAAGATCCCTGCCGTAACCGAATTCTTTTTTATTGACCCTGAAAACCGAGTAGGGGATATCAATTATCATCTTCTCCGTTCTTGTACCTGTTACAACAATCTCTTCAAGCGCGGTGACCTTTTTCTTTGTAGTATCTGACAGCTCTTTTTTTTCTTCGTATTCTTTTTCATCTTCGTCTTCCTGTGACAGAATTGGGGATGAAAAAATTAACCCAATAAATAGTATAAAGTATAATATTTTCAATTGTATTTGGCTAAATTTTATTGTGATATATTAAAGTTAGTGTAACTTTAAAAAAAATAAAATGCATATTATTGGCATAATATTTTACGGAATTTAATTATATGATAATTTAAACGGAATTTTGACTGCTAAAACAATATTCCTGCCCATATTATTAGCGTAAAATGTTCTGCCGTTATATGTGGCATTTAAAAGCTTTATTCTTGACATAAAATCTATGTAAACTTTATTCAGTACATTATTACAGCTTATTGTAATATTGATTAACTGCTTTTCAAATTTCAAATCACAGCCAAATCCGGCATTAAGTATTGTGTAAGCAGGCAGCCCCGATTCGTTTTCACCCAGTCTCGTTTTGGCAAGTGCTGTGTAAGTTGAAAGCTCAAAATAAGGGGAGTGGAAGAATTTCCAGCTGTTAAGCTCAAAATGCAGCGCAGCTGTTATCTTATCTGCAGGAATAAGTGGCAGATTTTCGTCATCGCTTCTTTTTGCTATTACAGTTGAGTAAGTTGTCCTCAGGCTTAACCAGTCAGTTGGCTTTAACGTAAGGTCAGCTTCAAGTCCCCGCAGTGTTGCATTGCTTTGCAGGTATCTGAACACCGGGTAGCCCAGCAATGTATCCTGTGTCTGCGCAAGATAAATGTAATTATTTATTCTATTGTTGTATGCTGAAATTTCTCCGGATATGTATTTGCTGTCAAAAACCAGGCCAACATCGCCTTCAATGCTCTGCTCGCTTTTAAAATCAATGTTGCCAATTTCATACTGGAATATCCCTTCATGCAGCCCGTTTGATGTAAGCTCTGCAAGGTTTGGCGCGCGGAATCCGGTTGACAGGTTTACCTTAAAGAGCAGCTCCTTTAATAATTTATACGTTATGCCTGCTGAACCGTTAACTGACCTGTAAGTTGGATTTATTGCGGGATAATAATCCAGTGAATCCTTTTTGCCATACTCTGTAGTTTTAACATTAAATATATCAAACCTTGCGCCTCCTTCAAATGAGAATTTATCTTTCCTGAAGTTAAGTATCCCTGTTGCTGAAACTGACTTAACATCAGAGTCAGGTATCAGCCTTCTTTCACCCTTGTTTATGTTTGACTGGATAAATCCCTGTGTGCCAAAAGTAAGCTCGGTAGATTTGCTCAATGTATATATCCAGCTTGCATCCAGCGATGTAGTGTTAAGCACCATATCCAGATTTCCGAACTGAAGGCTATCGGGTAAAAATCTCTCGTCATTGCCTTCACGTTCCATACGCCTGTTATAAGTATGGCCCAGGTTGATCTTGAATTTTGATCGTTCCTTTATGAATGTATTTGATAGTACAAGGTTATGTACCTTAAGCTGGTGGTGCGGACCGTTAAAGCTCCTGTCAAACCTTGTTTCTGTTCTTGCAATTTCCTTTTCAAATTCCCTGCCTTCAAGTATACCGTAAGTGTAATTGGTATAGCTGTAATTCAGCTTGCCAACCCAAATGCCTTTGTTATATCCAAAGCTTGATTTAACCGTATATCCGCCAAACCGTGTCTCCGGTATCCTGTCGCTGTTGCCGTCAAGATAGTCAGCGTGTGTTTCGCCGCCAAAGCGGATAAGCCAGTTAAAATTTTTCTGCGCTCCTTTTAGCCCTATATCTGCAAGTATGCCAAGAGTGTTTGTATAGAACTTCGTGTTAAGATCAGCGTTTTCCTGGCCAACAGGCGCCGGGTGCTCATCGGTAATACTCACCACACCGCCAATTGCTTCCGGTCCGTAGAGCAGGCTCCTGGGTCCTTTTATCACTTCAACATTATCTATTCCATCGCTGCTCATCACAAGCCCGTGTTCATCCTGCCATTGCTGGTTATCAAACCTGATGCCGTTTACCATAATGCCAATCCTGTTGCCATACAGTCCGCGTATTACAGGCTTTGATATTCCTGAACCGGTCGAGAGCTGCCAAACGCCCGGTATCTTTGTTACTGCTTCGCTTATATTCATCGAGCCGTATCGCATAAGCTCTTTGAATTTTATCTTTTCTGTCTGGTATGATTTTTCAATGCCAATATCTGTTACAACTATTTCATCTGTTGTAATATCTTCCGGTATAAGCTTTATCTCCAGCGGTTCTGTGATCTTATCAGTTTCTATTGTCAGTGTATAGCTTTTATACCCTAAGAGCGAAAACTGGAACTGCAGGAATCCATGCGGAAGACCGGTGAAACGGAAATCACCATTGGCATCTGTATTTACAACTTTTTGAACATCACTCTGAAAGATAGAAACGTTCTGAAGCGAATCATTGGTAACAGCATCGCTTACATTTCCTCTGATAGTGGTTTGTGACCGTACGGGAAGTATCAGTATTAAAAGCAAAAAAGAAATTAGTATGAATGGTTTCATTTGTAAAGCCTGTATAAATTAAAGGGAGCCAATAACGGCTCCCTTTTAATAAATTGTTAAACTGATTATTTTTTCATCTTGGTTTTTGGCATGCCAAAATAGAATGAAACGCCTAAATAGCCGTTTATTGAGCTGATGTTCCTTGTTGCGAAAGTTTTACCGTCTTCTGTATGCTCCTGGTCACCAAGATCGATTTCGTTTGCTCCAACTTCTGAGGGGTCATCTGCGCCTTTACCCAGCGGGTTTATCATATGGTATTTCAAGCCTGCAATAATACCAACCATTGGTGAGAGATGAAAATCGATACCTGCATCAAATATTATACCAATTCTTGTTTCAGATTTCATATCCATTGGCTCTGTTCTCATTACGCCTTTTACCTTTACAGGCTGGCTGAACTCAAACTTACCGCTGAAGAAATTTGCTGCTACTCCGACGCCAATGAACGGGTTGACTTTTTTCTTCGGACTGAAAGCCCACTCTCCGCCAAGAGCTATTGAAAGTACATTAACCTTTGGCTTAAATGTAATTACACCTAGTGTATTGTTTGTATCGATCCTGAAAACAGCATCGGTGCTGTTTGAGAACATATTATAAGTTAAACCGAATGTAACTCTTGCATTACCCTGTTTTCCGAAAGCAAGCTTGCCGTCTGCCCCGAAATTTATCAGCTGTTTGGTGTTGTACGGAAACCAGTCTGCATCCGCGCGGTTATCTTCAGTTAAAGGACTTGTCGCAGGAACCTCTGTTTTAAAATCGCCTAACGGAACCCCGTAGCCGCCTGTTAAATGAAGTGTGAGCTTTGGCTGTGCAAAAGTTGATGCTGATACAGCTAATAATAATGCAATAAGTAAAACGCTTAATTTTCTCATTTTAATATTTTTTATTTTGGTTAATAGAAATTGAATACACCGTTTCCTCCTGAACATATTTCAGACGGTATATATTGTAATGCGGTAAAACAAGATGAGATAAATTAAGCTGCGGGGGGGCCTCTGTCCTCGTTGGAGGTTAAGTATTCATATCCAAATATGTAGGTTGCTAAAAACGGGATCTCCAGTTCAAACGGCCTGAAAATATCTTCAAGACCTTTTGCTGAAAGCTGTGGAATGTTGCAGCCGTCTTCAAGGTTATCAAGTACAAAGTTGATCTCCTGCTTTTCACGGGCAAGCTCTGTACTCAGATCAATTCCGGCGATGAAAAATCCTATTACGCTGAGAAATAAGAACAGGTTAACAGAAAAGGTATTACCTTCCATCACAGATGGTAATACCTTTGTAAATTTCAATTTGTCTTTTATTAAATTCAAAAAGTTTTATTAAACTGTATTGAGAATATTCTCACGCTCTTCAAACTGTTTTACCAGTTCATCCATCAGACCGCTTGCTTTATCCATATCTGCCTTTATATCAACATTGGCTTTCGAGTTGTTATCCATATCCTGGCAGGCTGCAGTAATTACATCAACATTATTAAGCAGGCTTGCATCAAACTGGTAAAGCTGGTTAAGCTTATCTTCCTTAACCTTTACAACATCAAAAGCTCCGCTGTAACCGCGGGCTGCTGATTTGAACTTGGCAACGCAAAGTTGCAATTTTTTATCCAGTTTATCAATACCATCTGACTCGAACAGCTTTCCGCGCTGGGAAAGGTTCAATGTCACGTTTTTCAGCTTTATGTGGTTTGCATCAAGCCTGGTTGCCAGGGTATTCCTTAATATAGTATCAAGCTCCCTGGAATTATCCCTGTTCACATAACCATCGTAACCGGGAATTATTCTTGTTATCTTCTCAAGGAAATTTTCTTTGGATTTTACAGCGCTTAGCTGTGAATTCAGATCTGCCATTTTGTATTAATGTTTAAATTTATAATTAAACAAAAATAATATTTCCTGCGGTCAATTCAAATAGTTTACTGCCAAATTCAGATAAATATAACATTGCTTTTTGCAAAAACTTCCTGCAAATTAGAAACATCTTTAAACCTAATTCCTGTAAATTATGCTTAAATCACTCAAAATATTACCGTTTTTATTGCTGCTTATAACTCAAATTCAATCAGAACCAAAACAATTAACAAATTTTGTCCAGTTACTCGATGCTTTAAAACAGGGTTACAGAGTAAATGCCGTATTTCATTATAAGGATTGTAAGCTTATTTCCGACAGCGTTGAAACAAAAGCTCCCGATGCCATTGGTGGTATGGACGTGCTGCCATATGAATATTTTGCCCCCGGTGTGATAGGCAAAAGAGCTTTCATTTCTTCATCTGAAACAGTTATGATATACCTTGGCGGGGGAGGCGGTTACTTCTATAATTATGTTAAGCTGAGGGTATATGATGATAACACGGTCGAAATTACTGCACGCTATTTAACCACCGATAAGCTTGAAGTAAAAATGGATGAAAAATTTACAGGTGAAATTAATGACGGCTCTAACGGCAAACCGATATATTTTTACGCAAATTAAATTATAAAATTATTATAATATCGCTACTAATAAGGCAGTCCTCCGTCACTTCGGGATAAATATATTTTAATTATAATATAAAGAGGTATAAAATGAAAAAACTTTTACTGCTCATTTTATTGACTTTACCATGCTTTATAAATTCTCAATGGAACCAAACGCTGAACGGGATCTCAATATGGTCGCTTGCAAAGGATAAAAACAACAATATCTATGCAGGCTCGCTTGGCTCCTCATCTGCACTTTACAAATCCACAAATTTCGGTGTTAACTGGTCAACGCTTGCTTCAGGCAATGGACAGACTGTTTTCAGCATTGCCATTGATTCATCTTTTAATATTTTTGCAGCAAATTTTTCTGCTGGAATGCTTATTTCTACAAACAGCGGTGTTAATTTTACTGCAGTACCAATCAGCTCGTTCGGCAGCCAGAATGTACAGTCAGTTGCCTGCGGAAAGAACGGTTATGTATATGCAGGTACTAACGGCGGGGGATTATACCTAAGCACCAATTACGGCGCCACATGGAGCCCAAGCAGTCTTACTGCCACCCAGGTTATTACCATTGCTGTTGACAGGTTCAATTCAGCAATTATTTATGCGGGCACAACGGCAGCTTCACCGGGAGTAAATGGATTCTACAAATCAACCGATTTTGGCGCAACATTTTCTGCAAACACTAACCCGGGAATAAACGTGTATGGAATAGTCCAGTTTTCAGCGCAAACACTGGTTACGGTATCTACATCAACCGGCGGACCCGTACACAGGTCAACTGATGGCGGAATGAACTGGGTAACTGCATCAACAGGCTATGTAAGCAGGGGAGCAGTTTTCTATAATTCTGTTGTCGGACCCGCTATGTATATCTCCGGTAACGGAGGAGTTTTCTATTCTACAAACATGGGTACAACATTCATAAATGCTGCAGGTTTTACATTAAGCTCAACACCAATTACTGCCGCATTAGGCAAAGTTGCCGCCGGTGTAAGCGGTTCATCTAACGGCGGTGCATGGGTTTACACCGAGCCCCTTTCCGTTGAACCCATTTCAGGAATTATCCCTGAAAAATTCTCTCTATCACAAAATTACCCCAACCCCTTCAACCCATCTACAACTATAAAATTCATGATTCCCCTCTCGAGAGGGGTGTCCGAAGGACGGGGTGTGTTATCCTCAATTACTATATATAATTCAATTGGTCAAAAAATAAATGAGTTATTCAATCAACAGCTACAACCCGGCACATACTCGGTTGAGTGGGACGCCTCAAACTATCCAAGCGGACTGTATTTTTATACACTTACATCAGGAGAGTTTTCTGAAACGAAACGCATGGTTTTGATAAAATGATGAGTTCTGCTCACCTTATGACATAAGTCATTGGATGAGTTGAGTTATATCCTTATTTTTGAGGAACTAATAAATCAATTATTAGTTATATTTATTAAGAAATGTCAGTAATATTGAAAAATATCATCAGAAAGTCACTTTCAGCTTTAATTGCTTTTTCAGTATTAACGCTGAATCTTACAGGCTTACTTGTATGTTCATCGCTCACAATGGGTGATGATTGCTGCCATATTACCAAGATCGTAAAACCGTGCTGTGTTAAAAATATGAAGATCACATTCAATGAACGTATATCCGGACACTGCGGCTGTACTATGGAAGAATCACAGCAGACTACTGATCTTTATACGGACTTAAAAAATTCTAACATAAATCACACTTCACGCGATGTTCAGTATACATCTTCAAATGAAGCAGGTTATCATCCTGATATGATAAACAGGTTTACCGCTGAATATTCACCTCCATTAAAGTATTTCACGGATTCATATCTCTCAAACTCAGTTCTAAGGATTTAAACAATTAAAGTTAAAACACCATTTTTTAAAATAACATTATTGTTTAAACTACTAAAATTATTATTACAATGAAAACGAAATTAATAGTAACATCAGTATTTATAGCTTTATTCGCTTTAATTACATCATCATCTTTCAGCCAGGAAAAAGAATGCTGCAAAGATAAATCAATGGGCAATTGCGGCGATATGAAATCAGGCAGTGAAATGAAATCAGAAGACGGCAAATGCTGCGATAAACACGGCAATGCAGGCGGAGATTCAACCGTATCAACCGGCATGACCTGCCCGGTATCCGGCGAAGCTATCGGCGAAGGCCAGGGAGTTAAATTTGACTACTACGGCAAGACATATACTTTCTGCTGCGAAGGCTGCGAAGCAAAATTCAAAAAAGAGCCAATGAACTATATCAAAGAAGATATTAACTGCCCGGTTATGGGTGATAAGATCGAATCAAAAGACGTTTTTGCAATGCATAACGGTACAAAATATTATCTCTGCTGCAAGAACTGCTTGAAGAAATTTGAGTCAGACCCCGAAAAATATATCAACAAGAAAAATTAAGCTTTAAAATACCAATTTGTCATTCCCGCGAAGGCGGGAATCTATTTAAAATTTCCCGCTCTAAACCAAAGCGGGATTTTTATTTTCGAATAATTGTTGTTTAAAATGACTTGTTACAATTAACAACAATAATTACTATTGCAGCAGATTGAATAATTTAAGAAAATACTTCACGCCGTTTTTGCTTTTAATTGCGTTATTCGCAATTAACGGGTCGGAATTCTTCCATCACCACGATCCTTCTGAGATCAATGTTAAGGAAGATAAGTGCGAAGCGTGCTTATTCAATCACTCGCTCAATACTACTATAGTTGAGCAGGTCTATATATTCACACCCCAGGTTGTAACTTTCCAAACAGTTTCAAATACAGTAAAACCGGTTCAGCTTGCTGAGTGGTTTGCTTCATCTCCCGGCAGAGCCCCGCCTGCTGCTTCTCATATCTGATTCATTTAAACCAAAAAACTATTAAATAAATTTTGCTCAATGGGTATTTTATATCCTTAAGGCAATTAATCATTTATATATGAGAAGATCAGCAAATAATAAATTGCTGGTGTTTTCCGCAATGCTCTGCATTCTGTTAAGTACAGTGTGCAGTAATGCTATTGCGCAAACATCAGTCACACCCGGTAACGGGATAAGCGGTAAAGTAACCGATAAAAATAGTAACCCGCTTCAGTATGTATCAGTTGTAATTAATGACCTGGGTTATACTTCTGCCACTGATAAAGATGGTAAATTCAGCTTCTCCGGTATCACAGGCGGCTCTCACTTATTAACATTCAAGCTCAGCGGCTATGCTTCCCGCTCGCTTGCAGTGGATATTAATAGTAATGATACATCATTAACAATATCGCTTGATGAAAGCCTGATCGAAACACCTGTTATTGATGTTACAGGCTCTTTCAACGCTTCGGAAATTTCCAAAAGTACTTTTTCTGTTACTGAGCTTACCTCAAGGGGCATCACAAAATCACGCAGCCAGAACCTTGCCGAAACTATTCAGAATATACCGGGGATCAGCAACGTATCCACCGGTTCGGGAATTGGAAAGCCCGTCATTCGCGGGTTAACATCACAAAGCGTGCTTGTCATTCACGATGGCGTTAAGCAGGAATCACAGTCATGGGGCGATGAACACGGACCCGAGCTCAGCCTCTTTGATCTTGACCGCATTGAAATACTGCGCGGACCCGCAAGCCTTATCTACGGCGCTGATGGAATTGGCGGCGTTGTAAATGTTATCAGTAAACCGCTTGAATTTTCTATGCATAAAAAACCAGTATACTACGGCAGCATTGTGCTGGGCGGATTTTCTATGGATAAACAGTATTTCACAAATGGCACAATTGGTATTGGCACAAAAAATATTGGGTTTAAAGGTCATTTTGGCTACAGGAAGTCAGGCAACACAACAACTCCAAGTGGTTCTTTAACTGTTAACACTCCTGATGGCACCCGCGATATAACAGGCGGCGAGCTTTTCAATTCAGGCTCAAAGGAATTTGAAGGCGGGGCAAACCTTGGCTTTAACGGAAAGTTCGGTGTGGTTAATCTTGGGTTTGAATTATTTGACCGTGAACTGCAAATTCACGAAGACCCGCTTGAAGACCCTGAAGCAACCCCTAACCAGAAAGTGCAGACAAAACAATTTGAGCTTGAAAGCAGTTTTGATCTTTCAAAAACAATAAAGCTTGAGCCTGTATTTTCATATCAATTGCAGTCACGCAGAGAATTTGAGAGCATCGAAGATAAAGAGCTTGGTATAGAAGCCCTGCATCTTGATCTAAATACATTTGACGGCGCTTTAAAGCTGCATCATACTTTAAGCAGATCTGTAAGCGGAACCATCGGCGTATCATACACTCATCAGCAGAACAAAACACTCGCAGAAGAAAAACTGATACCAAACTATAACGCAGGTACTATCGGCCTATTCGCGATGGAAAAATTTGATCTGAAGAAAATTTCTTTCTCCGCAGGTGTAAGGTTCGATACAAAAAAGCTGAATGTAGAAACTACAGTGTTCGAAGTTGATTCAGCCGGCACACCGTTAAGGATACTTAATCCTGAGTCACTTTCCTTCAATGCATTAACCGGTTCACTTGGATTTGTTTATTCTCCAATTGAAAATATTAATTTCTTCGCAAACCTAGGCAGGGGATGGAGGCCGCCATCGGAATTTGAGCTTTTTGTTGACGGCGTTCACGAAGGCACGGGAAGATATGAAAAAGGATTGAAGACACTCGACTCCAACTCCACCCCAAAGCCCGAAGAATCTGTTAATATTGATTTGGGTATCAGGCTTAATTACAGGCAGCTAAGCATACAATTTTCAGCATACAGGAATATGGTTGATAATTTTATATACCCGGCAATTACAGGTGATACTATTGGCGGACTCCCTGTCTTTGATATCAAACAGGCTCAAAGTACCTTTTATGGTTATGAATACAGCATTCAGTTCCAGCCGGCAAAGTGGCTGGTACTTTCTGCAGGCGGTGATTATGTGAATACCCGGAACAATGCAACCGGTACTCCGCTGCCGTTTTCACCACCTATGAAAAATATATTCGAGCTTAAGCTGCAGAAACAATCATTGGGCAAATTGCTGAACGCGTATCTAAAGCTTGGCGCAAAAATAGTTTCAGCGCAGAATGATGTTAATATACTTGAAGCTAAAACTGCGGGCTATACTTTGCTTAATGCCGGCATTGGTTTTGATCTCAGCCTCGCAGGTTCGCTTGCTTCAGTTGATCTTTCTGTTGATAACCTGGCTGATACTAAATACGTTGACCACTTAAGCAGGTATAAAGGATATGCTATGAATCCCGGCAGAAGCTTTAATTTGCAGGTCAATGTGCCGTTCAGGTTATAAAGCTTGCTGCCGCAAATTTCCAGCAACAGCTAAGACGGGTCTTTGACCCGTCTTTTTTATACTTTCAAATTAAAGTCCCCTTCTTACCAAGGAGGGGACTTAGGGGAGGTCTATCCAGCTGTTTAACTCAAATTCTGCAAAACTTCACATTTCCCTGCATTATTTTATCAATTGTATTTTTGCGGATTATACGCTAAATTATTT